>JAJXSQ010000251.1 GCA_021784495.1 Myxococcales bacterium
GACGATGTTCACGGCGCCGCCGACCGTCTCCACGCCGGCGAGCGGGGCGACCTGGACCGCCTCGGCGAGCAACCCCATCACCCTGACGGGCGGCGCGCCGCTCGCGGGCGCCGACTACCTCGTCGGCATCGCCACCGGGACCGGGCTCCTCGCCTATCCCACCGGGGCCACCGGCTTCCTCGAGGTCGCCCCCACGGCCAGCCCGACGGCGACGGTGCCGGCCAACGCCCTCGCGAGCGGCAGCTACTACGTGATCGGCGGGATCGCTACCCCCGGCTTCTCGGACCACTCGAAACCCGGCTACTCGTTCGGCACCGTGGCCGCCGCCGGCTCCGGGCTCTGGATCGGCGCGGTGGGCACCCCGACGCCGATCACCGTCTCCGGGGCGACCTCGGGCGCGCCCTACATCGCGGCGCGCGTCCTCACCATGCCCCCGAGCGCGACCATCCCCGCGGAGATGGTCAAGGTCTGCACCGACTCCACCTGCACGACCCCGATCTCCACCGCGACGGTCGCGGTGAACGGCAATGCCCTCTCCTGGAACGCGACCGACTTCCAGTACGAGGGCTCCGTCGCCGTCGCGAGCGGCGGCGCGGCGACGGTGACCGTGGCCTACGGCGGCACGACCTACACCGCGAGCGGGACGCAGTTCACCTCGGCGCCGACGATCACCGCGCCGGCGAGCGGCGCGAGCTGGTCGGTCGCGGCCGCCCAGACCATCAGCTGGACCGGCGGCGGCCCCACGGCCGGCGCGGTGTACGCCGTCGGGATCCTGGACCCGTCGAGCGGCGGCTTCGTCTTCCCGGCCGCGCACAACGGCCCCGAGGAGGTCAGCATCTCCACCTCCTCGGTGACCGTGCCCGCGGGCACCCTCCTCTCGGGGACCCGGTACCCCGTCATCGTCGGCATCGGGACGCCCGGCATCTCGAAGGAGCAGACGGGAGGCACCGCCTTCACGCCGGCCGGCGCCGCCGGCTCCGGCCTCTGGCTGGGCAACCTGAGCTTCGCGCTGGTGACGGCGACGCCGTAGCGCCGCGGCGTCGGACCCGGATCCGGGGCGAGGGCTCACCGCCTCGCCCCGGTCCCGGGGTCAGTACTCGCCCTTGATCACGAAGAAGGAGCCGCGGATGGTCCCCGCCAGCTTCGACCGCTGCCTCGCGAACTTGAAGCGCGGCGCGAGCTCGGCCGGGACCTCCATCCCGTCGGAGAGCTTGAACCCGACGGCGCGCTTCTTCCCGTCGCCGACCGTGTAGAGCACGTTGATCGACAGGCCGCTCTCGTAGAACACGTACGCCCAGCGGATGCCCTCGACCTGGAACTCCGTCGCCTGGAGGGGGCGGGACCGGATCACGAGGTCGCGCTCCTCCTTCAGGATGCGGTGGACCCAGGCGATCGTCTCCCGGGCCTCGCGCGCCGGCTCGACCGCGAAGACGTGGTCGTACTTCTTCCTGAAGTAGCGGGCCTCGTGGGCGCGCAGCCCCGCGAGCGCGCCCGCGACCGGCGACGACTCCAGCCCGACCGTCGACACCTCCTCGAAGTCCACCTCGTGGGCCATGACGTCCTCCTTCCTCCCGGTCCGGCGCCGGAGCGCTGGACGGGGCTCCGGGCCGACCGCAATCTCGCTCATACCTCGGAAGAACGCCGCCCGCCGCACCGGGCCTGGCCGATCGTCGGCTCCGCCGCTCCCCCGCGGCGTCGGAGCAGGGCGTCGGGCCCGGACGCGGGGTTCGGTTCGGCGCCTCTGCTACCATCCGCGCGTGCCCTCCCCCGCCGAAGGCCTCCACCCTGCGAGCCACTTCCGCCCCACCAGGTCCCAGGCCGAGGTGCGGGTCTGGGAGGCGCTCAGGAAGCGGCTCCCCGCCGGCTGGTCGGCCTGGCACTCGCTCAGGCTCCGGGACCGGAGGGCCACCTTCGGCGAGGGGGACTTCGTGCTGGCCCACCCGGCGCTGGGCATCCTCATCCTCGAGGTGAAGGGCGGGCAGGTCGAGGAACGCGACGGTCGCTGGATGCAGAACGGCCGGCCGCTCGACGTGGCGCCGCTCGAACAGGCGCACGCCTACCGGAACCTGCTGCTGTCCCGCTTCAAGGACAAGGGGATTCAAGCGCCCTCCATCGGGCAGGCGCCCTGCTTCCCGGAAACCGTCGCCGACGACCAGCCGACCGAGGATGACCTGAACGGGATCGTGGTCACCGGGCACCACCTGACCTGGTTCGCCGAGTCCCTCCCCGCCCTGGCGGCCCGGGCCATCCCGCCGGCCCGCCGCGGCTCGCCGGGGTGGCTCGAGGCGCTCCACGCCATGTGGGGCGACTCCTGGTTGCCGTCCCTCTCGCTGGGGGGCCGGGTCAAGGAGGCGGCCGTCCGGCGCCTCTCGCTCGACGAGGCGCAGCTGGAGGTGCTGGAGGGGCTGCTCGAGAACGACCGGGTGCTCATCCAGGGCGGCGCCGGATCCGGCAAGACGCTGCTCGCCGCCGAGGCGAGCCGCCGGCTGGCGGCCGAGGGGAGGAAGGTGCTGCTCCTCTGCTTCACGACTCCGCTCCGCAAGTGGCTGGCGGCGCGGCTCGAGGGGAGCGGAATCGAGGTCCACACCGTGAGCGACCTCGCCCGCCGGATGGAGGAGCTGGCCGGGCGCGCGCCGCCGCCCGGCACGCTCGCGGAGGGCGAGATCTGGACGCACGCCTTCGCGTCGGCCGCGGAGGTCTGCGAGCCTCGCTGGGACGCGGTGGTGGTTGACGAGGCCCAGGACCTCCAGCCGGAGGCCTGGCGCTTCGCGGAGGCCCTCGCCAGGGGGAGGCGGCTCTGGGCCTTCCACGACCCGGGCCAGGGCTACTGGCCGGAGCGGAGCCCGCCGCGTGAGCTGTTCGGGTCGACCTACCGGCTCCCCAGGCAGCAGCGCTGCCCGCCCGGCGTCCAGGCGCTCGCCGACCGCTGCCTCGGCCAGCCCTTCGACGAGCGCGCGCTGGCCGAGGGCCGCGCCGATGGGTCGGTGGCGAGCGTCGTCGTCCCCGAGGGTGGCGAGGTGACGACCGCGGTGGCCGCGGAGGTGGAGCGGCTCCTCGGCGCCGGGCTCCGGCTCGGCGACATCGGGGTGGTGTCCCTGCGCGGCCAGACGGCCGGAGACGCCGCGGCGGGTCCCCCGGTCTTCGGACCGCACGCCTCGGTGCGGGCCGAGGCGGACGACATGGAGGACCGGCTGGTGGCCGACACCTTCCTCCGCTGGAAGGGGCTGGAGCGGCCGGCGATCCTCGTGACCGAGCTCCCCGAGGCCGAGCTCCGCCGGCTGCCGATCCGGCTCAACGTGGCCCTCACCCGCGCCACGGTGGCCGTGCGCCTGGTCGGATCGGCGGCGGCGCTCGCGCGCATCCTTCCGGACCGGCCGCCCTCAGGGGCGTGACGCCTCTCGAGCTCGACCAGGACGCCGCTGGAGGGCGCCGCTGGAGAGGAGCGTCGTCGACCGCGCCGGACGCGATCGCTCCGGCCGGTTCCGTCGCGAGACGCTTCAATGAGGCCGCGCCGGTGAAGGCGCGGAAGCCGACCTGGCCGCGGGCGGCCTGGGCGACGGCCTCCGGGCTTCAACGAGGCCGCGCCGGCGAAGGCGCGGAAGCCCCCTCGCCGCCATGTGGCGGGCCAGCGTCCGCTCCGAGCTTCAACGAGGCCGCGCCGGTGAAGGCGCGGAAGCACGCGCGGAGCCAGTCGCCGGCCTGCCAGTACGCCATGCTTCAACGAGGCCGCGCCGGTGAAGGCGCGGAAGCCGGCTTCGCTAGGGGAGGCCGCGCAGCGGGAGGCCGAGCTTCAACGAGGCCGCGCCGGTGAAGGCGCGGAAGCGTGGCGATCGAGTACCTGTCCAACGGGCACAACGCGCTTCAACGAGGCCGCGCCGGTGAAGGCGCGGAAGCACGCGCGGAGCCAGTCGCCGGCCTGCCAGTACGCCATGCTTCAACGAGGCCGCGCCGGTGAAGGCGCGGAAGCGCGGTAGATGGCCGCGAGGTTGTGCCAGTGGAGGTGGCTTCAACGAGGCCGCGCCGGTGAAGGCGCGGAAGCCCGACGGCTGCGCCGGGGTCGCCTGCCCCGTGTTGTCGCTTCAACGAGGCCGCGCCGGTGAAGGCGCGGAAGCGCCGTCGCGCGCCTTGCTCGACGACAATTACACCTCCCCACCGGCGGCAACTACACCTCCCCAATCCTGAGGCCCGCCGGCAGGTAGCCCCGCCACCCCCCCGCGACGTCGGAGGATGGCGGGGTGAGATCGACGGACGGG
>JAJXSQ010000252.1 GCA_021784495.1 Myxococcales bacterium
CCATGAGCACGCGCGTCACGATCGACCCGATCACCCGCATCGAGGGGCACCTGCGGATCGACCTGGAGGTGGAGGGCGGCACGGTCCACAAGGCCTACTCCAGCGGCACGATGTGGCGGGGGATCGAGGTGATCCTCCAGGGGCGGGACCCGCGGGACGCCTGGGTCTTCACCCAGCGCATCTGCGGGGTCTGCACCACCGTCCACGCCATCGCCTCGGTGCGCAGCGTCGAGAACGCCCTGGGCCTCGAGGTCCCGCTCAACGCCCAGCTCATCCGCAACATCATCGTGGCCGCGCACGCGCAGCACGACCACATGGTCCACTTCTACCACCTGTCCGCGCTCGACTGGGTCGACGTCGTCTCCGCCCTCAAGGCCGACCCCGCCCGCGCCTCCGCCCTCGCCGCCTCCTTCACCGACTGGCCCGGCAACTCCGTCCAGCAGCTCACCGCCGTCAAGGAGAAGGTCGCCGCCTTCGTCAAGGCCGGCCAGCTCGGCCCCTTCACCAACGGCTACTGGGGCCACCCGGCGATGAAGCTCCCCCCGGAGGTCAACCTCCTCGCCGTCGCCCACTACCTCCAGGCCCTCGACGTCCAGCGCAAGGCCAACCAGGTCGTGGCCATGCTCGGCTCCAAGACCCCCAACATCCAGAACCTCGCCGTCGGCGGCGTCGCCAACGCCATCAACCTCGACAACCCCGCCACGCTCAACATGGAGAAGCTCTACGCCATCAAGAGCACCCTCGAGGAGATCCAGGCCTTCATCACCCAGGTCTACCTCCCCGACGTCGCCGCCGTCGCCGGCTTCTACCCCGACTGGCTCTCCTACGGCGCCGGCGTCACCAACTACCTCGCCGTCCCCGACCTCCCCACCGACGCCCGCATGACCGCCTTCGACCTCCCCGGCGGCGTCATCATGGCCGGCCGGCCCGGCGTCCAGCAGGTCACCAGCTGGAACGACGACTACCTCAAGCGCAACGTCACCGAGTCCATCGCCCGCTCCTACTACGACGGCGCCTGGACCCGCGGCCCCTGGGAGGGCGAGACCGTCCCCCGCTACACCGGCGACTGGAAGCCCGAGTCCCCGGCCCCGGAGAAGTACTCCTGGGTCAAGGCCCCTCGCCTCGAGGGCAAGCCCATGCAGGTCGGGCCCCTCGCCCAGGTCCTCGTCGGCTACCTCACCGGCCACCCCCTCACCGTCAAGTACACCCAGGCCGCCATCGCCGCCGTCAAGGCCATCCACCACATCGACCTCAAGCCCGCCCACCTCCACTCCACCCTCGGTCGCCACGCCGCCCGCGCCATCCGCTGCGCCATGCTCGGCGAGCTCTCCCTCAAGCACTGGGGGCTCCTCGCCGAGAACCTCGGCAAGGGCGACGTCTCCACCTTCAACCCGCCCACCTTCCCCAAGGGCGAGATCCGCGGCGTCGGCTTCCACGAGGCCCCCCGCGGCGTCCTCTCCCACTGGTGCGTCATCCAGGACGGCGCCATCAAGAACTACCAGGCCGTCGTCCCCTCCACCTGGAACGCCGGTCCCCGCGACGACAAGGACCAGCCCGGCCCCTACGAGGCCTCCCTCGTCGGCAACCCCATCGCCGACCCCAAGCTCCCCCTCGAGGCCCTCCGCACCGTCCACTCCTTCGACCCCTGCCTCGCCTGCGCCATCCACACCCACGACGCCGACGGCGCCGAGGTCTCGCAGGTGAAGGTCGGCTGAGGGCGGGCGAGGGGAGCGCGCGTGGCGCGGATCGCGGTCATCGGCATCGGGAACGTCCTCGAGGGGGACGACGCGCTGGGCCCGACGGTCGCCCGGACGTTCGAGGCGGCCTACGCGGTGCCGGCGGACGTCGAGGTGATCGACGCCGGCACCCCGGGGCTCGACCTGACCGCGTACCTCGCCGGCCTCGAGGCGGTGGTCTTCGTCGACGCGGTGAAGGCCCGCGGCGGCGCCGGCGAGCTGCGGGTCTACGACCGCGCCGGCATCCTCGACCGCGGCCCCATCCTGGCGATGAGCCCGCACGAGCCGGGGCTCCGCGAGTCGATCCTCCACGCCGAGTTCCAGGGGGTGGCCCCGGCCACCATCCTCCTGGTCGGCGTCATCCCCGGCTCGATCGCCTTCGGCTGCCAGCTCACCGCCGCCGCCCGGGCCGCGGTCCCGGTGGCGGTGGCGCGGGTGAAGGCGGAGCTGGAGGCCCTCGGCGTGCCGGTCACCCCGCGCCAGCCCCCGCTCCCCCCCGACCTCTGGTGGGAGCGGCCCGCGGGGTGAACGCGGCGCGTCTTGCCGGCGCGACCGGCGGGGGCGTAGCGTGGCCTCGCCACCGTCCGTCCGGCCGCCGGGCCGCCGCGGGCGCGCTCCACCCATGACCGGCACCACGCGAGAGCGCCCCGCCGGCGCGCAGCTCGAGGGACGCCGGATCGCCATCACCGGGACGGTCCAGGGCGTCGGCTTCCGCCCGTTCGTCTTCCGGCTCGCGACCGGCCTGGGCCTGTCGGGCTCGGTCCGCAACGACGGGGCCGGGGTGATCGTCGAGGCGAGCGGACCGGCCGCCGCGCTCGACGAGCTCGAGCGCCGGCTCCGGGAGGAGCACCCGCCCGCCGCCGCCATCGCCACCTTCGAGCGCGCGACGACCGCGCCGCGGGGCGGGGCGGGCTTCGCCATCCTGGAGAGCGGCCCGGCCGAGGAGCGGCGGGTCGCCATCCCGCCCGACCTCGCCACCTGCGACGCCTGCGCGGGCGAGGTGGCCGACCCGTCCGACCGGCGCCACCGCTACCCCTTCACCACCTGCACCGACTGCGGCCCGCGCTTCACCATCGCCCTGGCCGTCCCCTACGACCGCCCGGCCACCACCATGGCCGGCTTCGCGATGTGCCCCGCCTGTCGCGCCGAGTACGACGACCCCGGCGACCGGCGCTTCCACGCGCAGCCGAACGCCTGCCCGGCCTGCGGCCCCCGCCTCGAGGTCCGGGGACCGTCCGGCGAGCCGCTCGTCGGCGACCCCATCGCGCTGGCCGGGGCGGCGCTCCAGTCCGGCTGGATCGTCGCGGTGAAGGGGATCGGCGGCTTCCACCTCGCCTGCGACGCCGACGACGAGGGGGCGGTGCGGCGGCTGCGCGAGCGGAAGCACCGCGAGGAGAAGCCGCTCGCGGTCATGGTCGCGAGCCTGGCGGAGGCCGGCCAGCTCGCCGCCGTCGGCGACGTCGAGGCGGCGCTCCTCGCGTCCCCCGAGCGCCCCATCGTCCTCTGCCCGCGCCGCGACGGGGCCGCGGTCGCGCCGGGGGTCGCGCCCGACGGCCCGCTCCTCGGCCTCCTCCTCCCCTACGCGCCGCTCCACCACCTGCTCCTCGAGGCGGCGGGGCGGCCGCTGGTCATGACCAGCGGCAACCGCTCCGACGAGCCGATCGCCGTGGAGAACGGGGAGGCGCTGGCGCGCCTCGCCGGCGTCGCCGACCTCTTCCTCCTCCACGACCGGCCCATCGCCTCGCGCTGCGACGACTCGGTGGTCCGGGTGGTGGCCGGCGGGCCGCAGGTGCTGCGGCGCGGCCGCGGGCACGTCCCGCGGCCGGTGCGGACCGCCCGGCGCTTCGCCCGGCCGGTCCTGGCCGCCGGGGCGCAGCTCAAGAACGCCTTCTGCCTGGCCCGCGGCGACGAGGCGACGCTGGGGCCGCACGTCGGGGACCTCGACGGGCTGGAGACGCTGGCGGCCTACGAGGCGGCGATCGCCCGGCTCGAGGCCTTCCTCGAGCTGCGGCCGGAGGTCGTCGCCTGCGACCTCCACCCGCTCTACCCGTCGACCCGCTACGCGCGCGCGCGGGCCGCCGCCCTCGGGGCCCCGCTCGTCGAGGTGCAGCACCACCACGCCCACGCCGCCGCGGCGATGGCCGAGCACCGGCTCGCCGGCCCGGTCCTCGCCCTGGCCTGGGACGGCGCCGGGCTCGGCACCGACGGCGCGTCCTGGGGCGGCGAGCTGCTCCTCGCCTGGCCCGATCGCTTCGAGCGGCTCGCCACCCTCCGGCCCATCCGGCTCGCCGGCGGGGACCAGGCCGTCCGGGAGCCCTGGCGCCAGGCGGTCGCCGCCCTCGACGACGCCTTCGACGGCGCCGCGCCGCTCGACCGGCTCCCGCTCCTGGCGCGGGTCCCGGCGGGCGCGGTCGCGGTGGTGCGGCGGATGCTCGCGGCCGGGGTGAACTCGCCGCCGGCCCACGGGGCGGGGCGCGCCTTCGACGCCGCCGCC
>JAJXSQ010000253.1 GCA_021784495.1 Myxococcales bacterium
CCGCAGCGCGCGCGGCGGCGACGGGAGGGCGGGGGGCGCGGCCGGCCCGTCGAGCTCGGGCATCACCGCGCGCAGCCGGGCCTCGAGCGCGGCGCCCTCGGGGGCGCCGGCGGCGAAGAGGATGGCGAGCCGCTCGAGGACGTTCTCCAGCTCGCGGACGTTGCCCGGCCAGGGGTAGGCCTCGAGCCGCGGCAGGACGAGCGCCAGGGCGCGGGCGTGCTCCGCCGGGGCGCCGTGGCGGACGAGGGCCCGCCGGAGGAGCTCGCCGGCGATGGCGGCGACGTCGCCGGGGCGCTCCCGGAGCGGCGGGATCCGGATCGGCAGGATGTGGAGGCGGTAGTAGAGGTCGGCGCGGAACTGGCCGGTGGCCATCGCCTGGCGGAGATCGCGGTGGGTCGCGGCGACGACCCGCACGTCGATGGGCGTCGGCTCGGTGCTCCCGAGCCGGAGCACCTGCCGCTCCTGCAGCACCCGCAGGAGGCGCGTCTGGAGGGCGATCGGGACGTCGCCCACCTCGTCCAGGAAGATCGTCCCGAGGTGCGCCGCCTCGAAGAGGCCGACCCGGCCGCCGCGGCGCGAGCCGGTGAAGGCCCCCTCCTCGTAGCCGAAGAGCTCCGACTCGAGGAGCGTCTCCGGGAAGGCGGCGCAGTTGACGGCGACGAACGGGTGGTCGCGGCGCCGGCTCGCCGCGTGGATCCCCTGGGCCACGAGCTCCTTGCCGGTGCCGCTCTCCCCCGAGACGAGGACGGTCCCGTCGGTGGCGGCGTACTGCTCGGCGAGCGCCCGCACCTCGCGCATCTCCGGCGAGTCGCCGACCAGGTGGGAGAGCGCGTAGCGCGCCTCGACCCGGCGCGGCCGGGGGAGGGAGCGCAGGCTCCGGTCGAGCCGCTGCACCGCGGTGGCGTCGTGGCAGGTGAGGAGCGCGCCGCGGACCACCCCGCGCTCGCGCAGCGGCACCCGCCGCACGGCCACCAGCCTGAGGCCGAGCCGCTCCACGCCGTCCGGCTCGGCGGCCCCGGTCTCGAGGACCCGCGCCAGCCCGAGCTGGGGGACGATCGAGGAGAGCGGTCGGCCGAGCGCCTCCGCCTCGGAGATCCCGAGCAGGCGCTGGAGCGGGGCGTTCATCGCCCGGACCCGCTCGCCGGCGTCCACGGCGGCGATCCCCGGCTCGAGGTGGTCGAGGAGGCGGCGGAGCTCGAGCCGCCCGGCCGCCTCGGCCCGGGCGATGCGGGCGATCTCGGCCGCCGCGGCGACGGCGCGGGAGAGCGAGTCGATCCCGTACAGGAGCACGTGGTGGAGCCCGGCCCGCTCGGCGAGGTCGCAGACCGGCCCCGGGCCGATCACCACCCCGACCCCGGCCTCGGCGAGCTCGGCGACCCGGTCCCGCGCGTCCTCGGGGGTGACGTAGGCCCGCTGGACGATCACCGTGTCGCCGAGCAGCCCGCGCGCCTGGTCGAGCCCGTCGACCACGCCGTGGAAGTTGACGACGCCGATCCGCGGGGAGAAGCGGCGGGCCTGGACCACCGCGGTGAGCGCGTCGCGCGTCGAGGCGCCGACCACCACCACCGGGAGGTCGGCGTGGTCGCGGAGGTAGGCGCCGTTCGACCCGGCGGCGACGAGGGCGTCGACCCGGTCGCCGGCGGCGCGGAGGTCGCGGGTGAGCTGGAGCGCCCCCTCGAAGTCGCGGTGGAAGACCCGGACCTCGGCGAGGTCGGCGACCAGGGGGGCGACGGCCTCGAAGACTCGGCGGAGCCGGCTGGTGGAGAAGGCCCAGACGATCGGGCGGTCGGGCGACGGGTCGGGCATGCGCCCTCCGGTGGATCGCGTCGGGCGGGTCCGTCCCGCTCGTCCCGGGTCGTACCATGATGTCTCTGGATCGGGACAGCGGGCAGAGACGGCGGCGGAGGCCGATCGCCCGTCAAAAGAAAAACATCAACCACTGCGCCTAACTGGACTCGCGTTGTCGATGACGAGCGGGCGCTGGTTCGTGGGATGCAATGCGACCGCCTCGAAGACGACGGCGACCCTGGCGGCTTGCGGGGCGTCGATCACCAGCTCCGGGGCCCCGGCCCTGGCCGCACGGTGAGTGAACTCCATCCGGCCAGCACCAGGGGACCACGTGAAGACACACGAGTACCAGGCGAAGCAGCTCCTCCGCATGGCGGGGGTGCCCGTGCTCCGCGGCATCCTCGCGACCAGCCCGCTCGAGGCCGAGGACGCGGCCCGGCAGCTCGGGGGCGACACCTTCGTGGTGAAGGCGCAGATCCACGCGGGCGGCCGCGGCAAGGGCGGCGGCGTGAAGCTCGCCCGCACCGCGGCCGAGGCGGGCGACCTCGCCGAGCGGATGCTCGGGACGCGGCTCAAGACCCCGCAGACCGGCCCCGAGGGGCAGGAGGTCCGCAAGGTCTACGTCGAGGAGGGGTGCCGGATCGCCCGCGAGATCTACCTGGGCCTGGTCCTCGACCGCGAGACGCGGCGGGTGACGCTCGTCGCCTGCGCCGAGGGCGGGATGGAGATCGAGGAGGTGGCGCGGGAGCGGCCGGAGAAGATCGTCCGGGTGGCGATCGACCCGATCACCGGCCTGTCCCCCTTCCAGGCCCGCCGGCTCGCGCAGGCCCTCCGGCTCGACGGGGCGGCGGTCGGCGAGTTCGCCCGCTTCGCCGCGGCGCTCTACGAGGCCTTCCTGACGAACGACGCGACCATGGCGGAGATCAACCCGCTGGCGGTCACCGAGGGGGGCAAGCTCGTCGCCCTCGACGCCAAGCTCGCCTTCGACGACAACGCCCTCTGGCGCCACCCGCGCGTGGCCGCCATGCGCGACCCGTGGGAGGAGGATCCCCGCGAGAACCGGGCCCGGGAGCACGACCTCCAGTACATCGCGCTCGACGGCGACATCGGCTGCATGGTGAACGGCGCCGGGCTCGCCATGGCGACGATGGACATCATCCGGCTCTCCGGCGGGCGCCCCGCCAACTTCCTCGACGTGGGGGGCGGGGCCGACGAGAAGAAGGTGACGGCGGCCTTCTCCCTCCTCCTCGCCGACCCGAACGTCCACGCCGTCCTGGTCAACATCTTCGGCGGCATCATGAAGTGCGACGTCATCGCCAACGGCATCGTCGCCGCGGCCCGGCAGGTCAAGCTCTCGATCCCGCTGGTGGTCCGGCTGGAGGGTACCCACGTGAAGCAGGGCAAGCAGATCCTCGCCGCCTCCGGGCTGCGCATCGTGGCGGCCGACGACCTCGGCGACGCCGCGACCAAGGTCGTGGCCGCCGCCGCCCGCCAGGCGAGGGCGTCATGAGCGTCCTCGTCGACCGCGACACGCGGGTGGTCGTCCAGGGGATCACCGGCTCGGCCGGGAGCTTCCACGCTGGCCAGATGCTCGACTACGGGACCAAGGTGGTCGCCGGGGTGACGCCGGGCCGCGGCGGCACCGTCTTCCAGGAGCGGGTCCCGGTCTTCGACACCGTCCACGAGGCGGTGCAGCGGACCGGCGCCGACGCCGCGGTGATCTTCGTGCCGCCGCCCTTCGCCGCCGACGCCATCCTCGAGGCGATGGACGCCGAGGTGGCGCTGGTCATCTGCATCACCGAGGGGATCCCGGTCCTGGACATGGTGAAGGTCGGGCGCGCCCTCGACGTCTCGCCGCGGACGCGCCTCCTCGGCCCGAACTGCCCGGGGATCATCACCCCCGACCGGTGCAAGATCGGGATCATGCCCGCCCACATCCACCGGCGCGGGCGCGTCGGGGTCGTCTCCCGCTCCGGCACCCTCACCTACGAGGCGGTGAAGCAGCTCACCGACCTGGGCCTGGGGCAGTCGACCGCGATCGGCATCGGCGGCGATCCGATCCACGGGACGACCTTCGTCGACTGCCTCGAGCGCTTCGAGGCCGATCCGGAGACCGACGCGGTGATCATGATCGGCGAGATCGGCGGGACCGAGGAGGTGAAGGGCGCCGCCTTCGTGAGGGAGCACATGACCAAGCCGGTCGTCGGCTTCATCGCCGGCCGGACGGCGCCGCCCGGCCGGAGGATGGGACACGCCGGCGCGGTCGTCTCCGGCGGGGAGGAGACCGCCGAGGCGAAGATCGACGCGATGCGCGAGGCGGGGATCACCGTCTGCGACGGGCCCCACCTCCTCGGCCGGACGATGCACGAGCTGCTCGCCGCCGGTCGCGCCGGCCGTCGCCCGCCGCCCCGGCGCGCCCCGAGGGCGGCCCCGGCGCCG
>JAJXSQ010000254.1 GCA_021784495.1 Myxococcales bacterium
GAGGCCACGGCCTCCGGCGCCGGCGCGGCCGCCGCGGCGGGTGGCGCCGCTGCCGCGGGCGGGACGGTGGCCACCGCCGGCGGCGACGCCGAGGGCCGGGGGATCCGGACCACCAGCGAGGTCCCGGCGGTCTGTACGTCGGGGGGCGGCACGTCGACCGCGAAGACGATCATGATCCGCGCGATCGCGGTCGGGCCGCTACCGAAGGAGAGGTTCTTGACCAGCGCGATCACCCCATCGTCGACGCGGATCTCCTCGTCCACGCCCTGGAAGGTCGAACCGGACAGGTCGATGACGAACCTCGCCGGATCGGACATGGCGAAGGTGGTGAAGCTGGGGGGCCGGCTCCCGGCCACCGTCACCGCGATCGCTCCCCCGTCGCCCTTCACCTGGACGCTCGAGATGACGTTGAGGTCCTCGGCGCGCACCGCGCCCGCGGCCAGGCAGAGGAGGGGCAAGAGGAGGCGGGATCGCATCGGAACGCTCCGTCGCTGGATAGCGGCGGGACGATAGCACGGGGTGCCGGGGGCTCGAAGAATCCGGCGGCCCCGATATCGTGCCCCGCCGAGGGGACGCCCTCACCCTCGGTCGAGGAGCCCCCGGGCCTCGCCGACGAGGTAGAGCGAGCCCGCGACCGCCACGAGCGCCCCGTCCGCGGCCAGGCGCCGGGCGCAGGCGAGCGCCTCGGCCACCCCACGGTGCTCGTCGGAGCGCGCCCCCATCGCCGCGAGGAGCGCGGCGACCTCGCCCGGCGGACGCGCGCGCGGCGAGGCGGGCGCGACCAGGTGGAACCTGCGCACGCGGGTCGCGAGCGCCGCGACCATCCCCCGGTGATCCTTGTCCCCGAGGACGCCGAAGACGAGCTCCACCGCCCGGCCCGGGTGGAGCGCGTCGAGGGCGGCGACCAGCGCCTCGGCGCCGTCGGGGTTGTGGGCGCCGTCGAGGAGCACCCCGTCGAGCTCCTCGAGCCGGCCGGGCCACGCGGCGGTCGCGATCCCGGCCGCGATCTCCGGCTCCCCGATCCGCACCCCCGCTCCCCGCAGCGCGCGGAGCGCCCCGGCCGCGAGCCCGGCGTTCCCCTGCTGGTGGGGCCCGCGCAGCGCCACCCCGGCGGGCCAGGCCGCCGGCGCGACCGTGAACGGGGCGCCGGCGCGCCGCGCCCCGGCGCGGAGCGCGTCGAGCGCACCGTCCGGCTGGTGCGCGTGGACCACCGCCGGGACCCCGGGCTTGAAGATCCCGGCCTTCTCCAGGGCGATGCGCTCGATCGTCTCGCCGAGCAGCTGGGTGTGGTCGAGCCCGATCCGGGCGACGGCGGTCACCGCCGGGCTCACCGCGTTGGTCGCGTCGAGCCGGCCACCGAGCCCGACCTCGAGCACGAGGGCGGTCGCGCCCGCCTGCTCGAAGTGGACGAGCGCCAGGAGGGTGGCGAACTCGAAGTAGGTGAGGCGGCGCTCCGCGGGACCGGCGTCGTGCCACGGGCAGGCGGCGCGGACCCGGAGGGCGGCCCGCGCCAGCTCGTCGTCGGTGATCGGGGCGCCGTCGACCTGGATGCGCTCGTTGAACCGCAGGAGGTGCGGCGAGGTGTAGAGCCCGGTCCGGTGCCCCGCGAGCCGGAGCGAGGCCGCGGCCATCGCGCAGGTCGAGCCCTTCCCGTTGGTGCCGGCGACGTGGAGGATCGGCGCGCACCGCTCCGGGTGACCGAGGGCCTCCAGCGCGAGCGCCATGCGCTCGAGCCCGAGGCGCATCGAGAGCGGCGCGAGCCCCTCCAGGTAGGCGTGGACGTCCTGCATCGGCGCGGCGGGCGGCGCCCGGCGCCGCCCACCCCTCAGGCGAGGAGCGACAGGATCTGCGCCAGGCGGTCGCGCATCTCGAGGCGCGGGACGATGGCGTCGATCATGCCGTGCTCGAGGAGGAACTCCGATCGCTGGAAGCCGGGCGGGAGCTTCTCGCGGATCGTCTGCTCGATGACCCGCGGACCGGCGAAGCCGATCAGCGCCTTCGGCTCGGCGATCACCACGTCGCCGAGCCAGGCGAAGCTGGCCGCGACCCCGCCGGTGGTGGGGTGGAGCATCACCGAGACGTAGGGCTTCCGGACCGCGCGGAAGCGGTGGAGCGCGGCCGAGGTCTTGGCCATCTGCATGAGGGAGAAGATCCCCTCCTGCATGCGGGCGCCGCCGGTGGAGCTGAAGACGACGCAGGGGATCCGCCGCTCGTACGCGCGGTCGATGACCCTCGCCACCTTCTCCCCGACCACCGAGCCCATCGACCCCCCCATGAACTCGAAGGCGAAGGAGCCGAGCGAGATCGCCTGGCCGCCGATCGCGCCGACGCCGGAGACGAAGGCGTCCCGCAGGCCGGTGGTCCGGTAGGTGCTGCGGAGCCGGTCCCGGTACCGCTTGGCGTCGGTGAAGGCGAGCGGATCCTGCGGGGTGAGATCGGCGTCGAGCTCCTCGAAGCTCCCGGGGTCGAGGAGGAGGTCGAAGCGGCGCCGGACCGGCAGCATGTCGTGGTGCCCGCACGCCGGGCAGACGTTCCAGTTGCGCTCCCACTCGGCCTTGTAGACGACCTCGCCGCAGCCGTCGCACTTGTTCCAGATCCCCTCCCCCTTCTTCGCGGGGGCGGGCGGGGTCGCAGGCGTCGTCGCCTTCGAGGTGAGCTTCTTCTCCTTGGAGAACCAGGCCATCGATCGACACCCCTCAGAAGGTGAAGCGGTCGCCGTCCGCGAGGACGCGGACGTCGCCGCGGCGCAGCGCCGCCACCTCGCGGCGAAGCCGCGCCTCGTGCGCCGGCTTCAGGTGATACAGCAGGATCGGGATCCCGGCGCCGTCGAGCTTGGCCAGCTCGCCGGCGAGCGTCGCTGGGGTGAGGTGGCCCGACCGGGCGGCGAGCCCCTGGAGCGCGTTCGGGAAGGAGCACTCGACGAGGAGGGCCCGGAGCCGCTCGACCCGGTTCACCGCCGCCCACAGGCGGTCCGAAGGCCCGGTGTCCCCCGAGATGGCGATGGCGCCGCGCCCGTCCGAGACGACGAACCCGACCGACTCGACGGTGTGCTCGACCGGGATCGGCTGGAAGCGGAACGCGCCGGCGCGGAACGGGCGGGACGGGGCGAAGGGGCGGATCTCGATGATCGGCCGCCGGCGATCCGGGATCCGGGTGAAGTCGGGCCAGAGCCGGTCGTTGAACACGTCCTGGCGGAGGCTGCGCGCGCAGGCCGTGGAGGCGTGGATCCGGATGGGGCGCCGCCGCCGGCCGGCGAGGAGGTCGGCGACCAGCGGGACGTCCTTCACGTGGTCGAGGTGGCCGTGGGTGAGGACCACGTCGTCCACCCGCATCAGCTCGGGGAGCGAGAGGGAGGCGGTGAGCGCGCCGGCGTCGACCGCCAGCCGGGCGCCCAGGAGGAAGCAGGTCGTCCGGTGGTGCGGGAGCTCCCCCCCCGAGCAGCCGAGCACGCGCAGCCTCACGCCACGTCTCCGAACTGGGCCTTCATCTGGAGGAACTCGAGGAAGTGGCGGAGCTTGGCGACGTCCGGCACCACGAAGCCGTCGGGGTGGACCGAGAGGATCTTCGCGCGGAGCAGCTTGAGGAGCGCCTCGTCCGCCTGGTCCGGGCGCACCCCCACCGTCGCCGCCAGATCCCGCGGGGACATCTCGACCTTCCGCCCGGCCGGGGTGGGCGCCGCGCGCTCGGCGGTCACCGCGAGGTAGTGGACGACCCGCGAGGCCGCGTCGGTGAGCAGCAGGTTCTCGATCTGCTCGTTCGCCTCCGCGAGCCGGTCGGACAGCTTCTTGATCAGCCGGACCGCGATCTCGGAGCTCGAGCGGATCATCGCCTCGAAGGTCCGCGCGTCGATGACCAGCAGGCGGCAGTCCCCGGCGCAGGTCGCGGTCGCGCTCCGCGCCCGGTTGTTCAGGATCGACATCTCGCCGAGGAACTCTCCCGGCCCGAGGGTCGAGAGGATCTTCTCCACCTCGCCGACCCGCTTGGAGATGGTCACCCGCCCCTGGTGGATGACGAACATCTCGTGGCCCGCCTCGCCCTCGCGGAACAGGACCGACCCCTTCGCGAACTCGCGCCCGAAGCGCTCGAAGAGTGGGTCGTCGGCCATCGGAGGGAGTCGCTCGCCCCGGTGCTTATCCGACCGGCCGCCGGCCTGTCAACGAAAGGCCAGGCGGCGCGAGGCCTTGCGCGCCGCGTCGCCGCCGGCCCGCCGCCCCGCCACGCCCC
>JAJXSQ010000255.1 GCA_021784495.1 Myxococcales bacterium
CACGGCGGCGGCGTCGGTGGGGCTGGCGTCGCCGCCGAAGGCGTACCAGTCGACGTCGTAGCGCTCCGCGAGCCCCGCCAGGTCGCGGCGGTGGGCGGCCACCAGGGCGGCGACGGCCTCGGCGCGGCTCGGGCCGCCGGCGGCGACGGGGAAGCGCATCGACCGGGAGCCGTCGACGAGGACGGCGAGCCGGTGCCGGACCCGGGCGAGCTGGAGCCGGAGGATCGCCGGCTCCACCAGCAGCGCCACGGCGAGGAGGGCCGAGGCGGCGCGGAGCAGGGTGAGGAGCCGGCGGCGGCGGGGATCCGGCTCCCGCCGGAGGCCGCGCCAGGCCAGCAGCACCGACGCGGCCGCGGCCGCGGCGAGGATCGCCACCGCCCAGCCGGGGAGCGGGGTCAGGACCCCGACGCGCCAGGTCTCGCGGATCGCTCGCTCCACGCCGGGGCTCGCTCAGCTCCGGCGCCGCAGGATGAAGGGGAGGTGGACGGCGTCGTCCTTGTAGTCGGTGCAGAGCGCGTACATCGAGAGGTTCACGCCGAGGCGGAAGGCCGCCTCGCGCTGCGCGTCTCCGCCGGGGACGCAGGGGAACTCCCAGTCGCCGAGATCCGATCGGGCCCAGGCGCCGCCGAGGTCGTTCTGCGAGTAGATCACCGCGAGCCGGCCGTCGAGCGCCTGGGCGTCCAGCCACGGCTTCACCGCGACCCGACCGCCCTGCCGGTCGAGGAGGTAGAAGGACTTGTAGACGACGTGCTCGCGAGGGACCGGCCGGAGCGGCGCCGCCGGCAGGACGCGGGCCAGCTCGGCCCGGATCGACGCGTCGAAGCCGTCCCCGTCCGAGCCGTCGGCCGAGTCGACGAGGAGGAACCCGCCGTAGGAGAGGAAGCGGCGGAGCGCCGTCCGCTCGGCCTCGGAGAGCGGCGGCGCCGGCCCGTCCCCGGCGAGGTAGAGGAAGGGGTGGTCGTGCAGCCCCGGCGCGTCGAGCCGGACCGGGACCGGCTCCGGGCTGGTGACGATCGACGTCCGCCGCGCCAGCTCCCAGCCGAGCCGGCGGAGCGCGTCGGGGCGCGGGTTCCAGCGGCCGCCGTGGACCACCTGGCCGATGACGATCGGATCGGCGACCTCGGCCGCCCGCGAGCGGCGAGGCCACGCGAGCGCCGCGGCGGCGAGCAGGGCGTTCGCCAGGAAGGCGCGGCGGGAGCGGGGGGGGGCCAAGGGCATCCGGGCGGGCCGCCGGACGGGCCGGGGCCCCTCCCTCATACGGCGGGTCGGCCCGGCTCGCCAGCCCCACCCCTCGGAGGCGGGGAGGGCGCGCGGCGGGGTGGTAGGCTCCCGGGCATGGCGAAGGGACGGCGGGGCGGAGGAGGGGCCGGCGGGCCGGCGGCGCTGCTGGCGGCGGGCGACCACCGGGGGGCGCGCCGCGAGGCGCTGCGCGTCCTCGCCGATCCGGCGGCGCGGGAGGCCGACCGGGAGGAGGCCGCGGCGGTGCGGGCCGCGGTCGCGCCCGATCCCCTGACCGCGGCCGTGGGCGGCGCGGCGGCGGCCGGCGCGCTGGCCCTGACCGGCTGGCTCCTGCTGCGGTAGGGGTCGCCCGGCCGCGGCGGGATCTCAGGGCTCCGGCGGGCCGATGAGGTCGAAGTCCGGGATCGCCCGCTGGAGGTGGGCGCGCAGGCGGGCGGTGAGGCGGGCCTCGATCTGGCGCGCGCGCTCCCGGGTGAGACCCCACCGCTCGCCGACCTGCTGCAGCGTGAGCGGCTCCGTCCCCTCCGGCGGGAGGAGGCGATGGTCGAGGATGAACCGCTCCCGCTCGTCGTCGATGGTGGCGACGAAGACGCCGAGCTCCGCGCGGAAGAGCTTCCTCAGCTCCTCGTCCCCGAGGGCCTCGTCGGCCGCGATCGCGCCGGACGGGGTGAGGCGGTCCAGCGGCGCCGGCCGGTCGTCGTCGGGTCGCGCCGGCGCGTCCAGGGAGAGGTCGTCGGCGGCGAGCCGCGCCGACATCTCCTCGACCTCTCCCTCCTCGACCTGGAGGTTGTGGGCCAGCAGCCGGGGGGTGGGATCGATCCCGCGGGCGAGCAGCTTCTCGCGCTCGCGGGAGAGGTTGAAGAAGAGCTTCCGCTGGGCCTGGGTGGTCCCGAGCTTCACCAGGCGCCAGTTCTCGACGATGAACCGGATGATGTAGGCGCGGATCCACCAGGCGGCGTAGGTGGAGAGCTTCACGCCCTTGAGCGGGTCGTACTTCTTCACCGCCTGCATGAGCCCCATGTTCCCCTCCTGGATCAGGTCCAGGAGCTGGAAGGCGGTCCGCTGGTACTCGTGGGCGATCTTCACCACCAGCCGCAGGTTCGAGGCGACCAGCCGGTAGGCGGCGTCGACGTCCCCGGTGCGGGCGTAGCGGAGCGCCAGCTCCTGCTCCTCCTCGCGGGTGAGGAGCGGGTGGCGCGCCACCTCGGCCATGTAGGCGCGGAGGGGGTCGTACCGCGCGAGGCCGCCCGCCGCCCCGGCGCGCGGGGCCGGGAGCCGCGGCAGCTCTCGCTGATCGTCGTCGGGCAGATCTGCGGGCATGGCGCGCGGACGGAAAGGAGGACCCCCGCCGGGATTGTGATATAGGTTGCCCGCCCCTCGCGCAAGCCGCCCGGGGACCACGGCGCATGGCGGACCTCGCGGCGCCGCGTGGACCTCGGTCCCCGGACCGAGGTCCACGCGGATCAGGCGACGCCGCCATGCGCCCTCGACGAACGAGAGAGCACGCATGGACCCTGAGCAGCAGCAGCCCGGCGCCGCGGCGCCGGCCGAGTCGGATTACGTCTCCGAGGCCACCTTCGACGACATGGCGCTGTCGGAGCCGCTCCGGCGGGCCATCGCCGAGCACGGCTACGAGAAGCCGACCCCGGTGCAGGCCCGCACCTTCCGCCCGGTGCGCGACGGCCGGGACGTCATCGTCCGCTCGAAGACCGGGACGGGCAAGACGGCGGCCTTCGCCATCCCCATCCTCGAGCGGATCCCCGACGGCCGGCGCCGCCCCTCGGCGCTCGTCATGTGCCCCACGCGGGAGCTCGCGATCCAGGTCGGGGAGGAGTTCACCGCGCTGGCGCGCCACCGGGACCTGTCGGTGGTGACCATCTACGGCGGCGCCTCGATGGGCGACCAGCTCGCCCGGCTCCAGGCGGGGGCGGAGATCGTGGTCGGCACCCCCGGCCGGATCTTCGACCACCTCCGGCGCCGGACCCTCTCGCTCGACGAGTGCCTCGTCTCCTGCCTCGACGAGGCCGACGAGATGCTCAACATGGGCTTCTTCGAGGAGGTGACGCGGATCCTCGACCACCTGCCGGAGACCTGCCAGCAGCTCCTGTTCTCGGCGACGGTGCCCGCGGACATCGAGCAGATCATCCAGAAGTACCTCGACCAGCCGGAGACGATCCTCCTCTCCGGGGACGAGTACAGCGTCGACAACATCCACAACGTGCTCTACCACACGGTCGACGCCTACCCGAAGCCGCGCAACCTCCTCTACATGATCGAGCAGGAGGAGCCGGAGACGGCCATCGTCTTCTGCAACACCCGGAGCGACACCTCGCTCGTCGCGGCGGTGCTCAACCGGAACGGCTACGACGCCGAGCTCCTGAACGGCGACCTCCCGCAGAAGGAGCGGGAGCGGGTGATGGCCAAGGTGAAGCGCGGCGAGGTCCGCTTCATGGTGGCGACCGACATCGCCGCGCGCGGCATCGACATCTCGGACCTCTCCCACGTGGTCAACTACTCGCTCCCCGAGGACCCCTCGGTCTTCCTCCACCGCGTCGGCCGCACCGGCCGCATCGGCAAGAAGGGGACCAGCCTGTCGCTCGTCTCCGGCGCCGAGATCATGACCCTCTCCGCGCTCCAGAAGAAGTTCGGGATCGACTTCGAGGAGCGCAAGCTGCCGAGCCCGGAGGACGCGCGGACCCGCTGGACCGAGCGCCACGTCGCCGAGCTCCGCGACGCGATGAGCGCCTCGATCTTCGAGGCCTTCATCCCGCTCGCCCAGCAGCTCAAGGCGCGGCCGGACGGCGAGTACCTGACCGCCTTCGCGCTCAAGTACTTCTTCGTCCACCACCGCATCGAGAAGATGACCGACCTCCAGAAGGCGGCCCACAAGCTCGAGGAGCACGCGCGGCGCGAGCGGGTCGAGCCGGCGGCGGGTGCGGGCGCGGAGGTGCCGGCGGCCTCCGCCGGGGCCGGCGGGACCGGCGG
>JAJXSQ010000256.1 GCA_021784495.1 Myxococcales bacterium
GGCAGCCGGCGCCGACGACCGCCTCCGCCGAGACCTGCGCGCCCGGCTCGACGACCGCCGCCGGCGAGATCCGCTCGGGCGGGCCGCCGAGGGCGAAGCGGCCGGCGGGGAAGCGCCCGGCGGCGAGGTCGAGGACCGCCTCCAGGTAGCGCGCCGGCGTCCCGAGATCGCTCCAGGCGCCGGCGACCACGCGGCCGCGGACGAGCCCCCGCTCCAGGAGCGGCGGGTAGACCTCGTGGTTCACGTCGAGCGCCCGCGGCGCGGCGGGCACCAGGTCGAGGAGCGCCGGGGAGAGGAGGTGCACCCCCGGGAAGTGCCAGGGCGAGAGCCCCTCGCCGCCGGGGCCGGAGCGGCCGGCGATCCGGCGCACCCGCCCTTCGCGGTCGAGCTCCACGGCGGCGAAGGGCGCCCCCGGGGGCATCGGGAGCAGGAGCATGGTGGCGAGGGCGCCGCTCGCCCGGTGGTCGGCGAGGGCCGCCGCGAGGTCCACGTCGAAGAGGACGTCCCCGTTGAGGAGGACGACGGCGTCGGCGCCGGCGAGGAGCGCGCGCGCCTCGCGGAGCGCGCCCCCCGTGCCGGCGAGCTCCGGCTCGCGCGAGATCGCGAGCGCGAGGCCGAGCTCCGCCGCCGCCGCGCGCGCGGCCGCCTCCATCGCCTCCGGGAGGTGGTGGACGTTCACCACCGCGCGCTCGACGCCGGCGCCGGCGAGCAGGCCGAGCGCGAACCGGACCAGCGGGTGCCCGCAGACGGGGATCGCCGTCTTGGGGAGGAGATCGGTGATCGGGCGGAGGCGCGTGCCGAGCCCTGCGCAGAGGACCATCCCTACGGCGGCCATCGAGCCTCCAAACGTATCAGAGAGAACCCCTCTGGGGCGCGCTTTTGCGCGCACGCCCGTCCCGCCAAGGCAATTTGCGGGGCCGGTGCAGAAAAGTTTGCGTTTCAACGCGTGGCGTCATGACTGTCTACCCGATTCGTGGGAAGAGGTTTGGACGCCGCAAACGTTCGTTTGAGTTGGATCAATCTCCAACCCCGTTGCAATCCATCCGGAGGTGCACATGACCGAAACCGCACGCCCCGTCTCCGTCGCCAAGGGCGACGGGCGAAACACGAAGTCGGTCCACGAGCTGCTCGAGTCGGCCGACTTCAAGGCCCTGGTCGCGAAGCGCTGGTCGGTGAGCATGACGCTGCTCGCCCTCCTCTTCGTCGTCTACTACGGCTACATCATGCTCATCGGTACGAACAAGGAGTGGATGTCGCAGAAGCTGAGCGACGCGCCGGACGCCGTCGTGACCATCGGCATCCCGATCGGCGTCGCGGTGATCGTGATCGCCTGGGTCCTCACGGCGCTCTACGTCGGCTGGGCCAACTCGAAGTACGACCCCGAAGTCGAGCGGCTCAAGGCGCAGCTCCTGAAGTAGCCCCTTCACCGGCTCCCCACCCCCGAACGGACAGGAGAGATCCGAACCATGCCCCCGAACACCGGTGCAGCCCAGGCCGCCGACGCGATGACGACCTCGCTCGGCGCCCCGACCCTCCCCGCCATCGTCTTCTTCTTCATCATCGTGGCCATCACCCTCGCCATCACCTACTGGGCGGCCAAGAAGACCAAGACCTCCTCCGAGTTCTACGCCGCCGGCCGCTCGGTCTCGGCGCTCCAGAACGGCTTCGCGCTCTCCGGCGACTACATGTCGGCCGCGTCCTTCCTGGGCATCTCCGGGATGGTGTCGCTGAGCGGCTACGACGGCATGATCTACGCCACCGGCTGGCTCGTCGGCTGGCCGGCGCTCATGTTCCTCATCGCCGAGCCGCTCCGGAACCTCGGCAAGTTCACCTTCGCCGACGTCGTCGCCTTCCGGATGCGCCAGACGCCGGTCCGGATCGCCGCCTCCATCGGCGGCATCCTCACGGTGCTCTTCTACACCATCGCCCAGATGGTCGGCTCCGGCGCCCTGATCAAGCTGATGTTCGGCCTCAAGTACGAGGTCGCCGAGATCTTCGTCGGCATCGTGATGCTCGCCTACGTGCTCTTCGGCGGAATGCTGGCGACGACCTGGGTGCAGATCATCAAGGCGGCGCTGCTGCTGGCCGGCGTCACGGTGCTGACCGTCCTCACCCTGGCCCAGTTCAACTTCAACCCGGTGAACCTCTACGCCGCGGTGGTGCAGGCGAACGGCGTCAAGGCCCTCCAGCCGGGCGGCCTGGTCACCAGCCCGCTCGAGGCGGTCTCGCTCGGCCTGGCGCTCATGTTCGGGCTCCTCGGCCTCCCGCACATCCTCCAGCGCTTCTTCACCGTCCCCGACGCCAAGGCGGCCCGCAAGTCGGTGCTCATCGCCACCGGCCTGATCGGCTACTTCTACATCATCATCCCCATCGTCGGCTTCGGCTCCTCGGTCCTCCTCCGCGGGTCGGTCCCCGGGAAGGCCGGGGTGCTGGTCGGCCGCGAGCTCGTCCGGGCCATCGACAAGGGCGGCAACATGGCCTCGCCGCTCCTCGCCGAGTACCTGGGCGGCACCGCCTTCCTCGGCTTCATCGCCGCGGTCGCCTTCGCCACCATCCTCGCCGTGGTGGCCGGCCTCACCCTGGCCGGCGCGTCCTCCTACTCCCACGACATCTACGTGAACGTCATCAAGGGCGGGCACGCGACGGAGGAGGAGCAGGTGAAGGCCGCCAAGATCGCGACGGTCGTCTTCGGCGTCCTCGCCGTCGGCCTCGGGATCCTCTTCAAGGGGCAGAACGTCGCCTTCATGGTCGGCCTGGCCTTCGCCATCGCCTCCAGCGCCAACTTCCCGGCGCTCCTCATGTCGATCATCTGGAAGCGCTTCACCACCCAGGGCGCGGTCTGGTCGATCCTCGTCGGGGCCTTCAGCTCCTCGGCGATGATCATCCTCTCCCCGACGGTCTGGGTGGACGTGTTCCACAACGCGACGGCCATCTTCCCGATGAAGAACCCGGCCATCTTCTCGATGGCCCTGTCCTTCGCCGCCGGCATCCTCGTCTCGCTCGCCAGCTCCGAGAAGGAGGCCGAGGACAAGTTCGAGGACGAGAAGCTCCGGACCTACCTCGGCGTCGGCGCCGAGTAGGCCGCGCGCGGCCGGCGGCCTCCGCGCCGCCGTCCCCTGACGTGACCCCACCGGGGGCGGGCCCACGCGGGCTCGCCCCCGCGCTCGTTCCGGCGCCCGGCGCCGGGCCGGGGCGCGGCCGCCGCCGGCGCTACCCGCGGAGCTCCGGCAGGTGCTCGCCGAGGAGCGCCGCCAGGTCGGCGAGCGCGGGGAGGCGGCCCAGCGCCTCGCGGACGTAGCGGAGCGAGGCCGGGACGTGCGCCAGGAAGGCGGGGTTGCCGCGGACGCGGTCGATGAAGACGAACCGGCCGGCGTCCTTGAGCTTGCGCTGCACGGTGAGCAGGTCGAAGGTCTCGCGGAAGGGGCCGTAGGGGAGCGCCGGCCCGCCGGCGGCGGCCAGGCGCTCGAGGTAGCGGCGGAGCATCGCCTCGACCAGCGCCGGCGCCAGCTCGACGTAGCTGTCGCGCAGGAGCGCGACCAGGTCGTACTGGCGCGGGCCGAGCAGGGCGTCCTGGAAGTCGATCACCGCCTGCGCGCCGCCCGGGAGGACCATCAGGTTGCGCGACTGGTAGTCGCGGTGGGTGAAGCCGCGCGGCTCCGCGGCCAGGGCGGTGGCGACGGCGTCGAAGGCGCGGTCGAGCCGCCCCCGGGCCGCCCCGGCGAGCCGGACCCCCCGGTCGGCCTCGAGGAGCCACTCGCGGAAGTGATCGAGCTCCCAGCGGTAGAGCCCGGCGTCGAAGGCCCGGGTGAAGGCGACGCAGCCGGTGGGGCGCGCCTCGGCGGCGGCGCGCAGCGCGGCGAGCTGATCGACGGCGGCAGCGTAGAGCGGCCCCGGTGGATCCCCGGCGAGGAGCCGGGTCTCGAGCAGCTCGTCGCCCAGGTCCTCGAGGACCATGAGCCCCTCGGCCTCGAGGTGGGCGAGGATCGCCGGCACCCGGACGCCGAGCGCGGCGAGGTAGCGCTGCACGTCGACGAAGGGGTCGACCGCCGGCGGGCCCCCCTGGGTGATCTCCTCCGGCGCCGCCCCGGGGGGGGCCACCATCACCACCAGCGAGGCGGGGGGGACGCCGACCCTCCAGTAGCTCCGGAGCGAGGCGTGGCCGGCGAGCCGCCGGACGGGCCCGGCCGCCCGCGCCGCGTCGCCGGTCGCGCGGGCGACCG
>JAJXSQ010000257.1 GCA_021784495.1 Myxococcales bacterium
GGAGAGCCGCGGCGAGCCGCCGGCGGCCGGAGCGGCCGCCGGGTCAGTACACGCCAGGGAGCGCCTCCCGGGCGGGCGTCGAGCGCGTCCCCGGGTAGCCGACCGCTGGCCGGGCGGCGGTGAGCGCGAGCGGGCTCGCGGCCGGCGTGCAGGCGCCGGTCTGGAGCCACGCGAGCGCCGCCGCGGTGGAGGCCTCGGCCAGGTCGCCGGGCGCGTGGGCGAGGTCGTCGGCCGCCGGGCAGAGCTGCGCCCGGAAGCTCGGATCGGCGACGGCCGGCGGGAGCCCGCCGTACCAGCCGGTGAACCCCGCCGAGTTCACGTCCTGGAACGCGACCAGGAAGAGCTCGTCCCCGCAGGGGCTCAGGTCGAAGCCGGCCTGCCCCACCGGCTTGCCGTAGGTGCGGCTCCCGACGATCTCCACCGTCAGGTACGGGTCGAGCGCGGCGGTGACCAGCTCGCTCGCCGAGGCGGTGGCGTCGGAGGCGATGATGGCGAGCCGGGTGGGCGGCGTGGGGAGCGACTGCACCTGGGAGACGAAGGTCGCCGTCTGGTCCATCGAGCTCAACGCCGCGTCGAACTGCAGCTGGAACGCCGGGCGCGTCGCGAGCTTCGCCGGCGAGCTCACCCCGGGCTGGCCGGCGCCGATGAGGTCGGCGAGGTAGGCGGCGGTGGAGACCTGGCCCCCGCCGTCGTAGCGCAGGTCGAGGATGAGCTCGGTCACCGGCGGCGTCGCGGCGGCGAAGGCGGCGAAGGCGGTGGCCAGCGCCGGCTCGGCGGTCGAGACGAAGGCGCGCAGGCTCACGTACCCGACGCCGTTGCTCACCCAGGTCGTCTCCACCGGGACGATGTCGTACAGGGCGGTGGTCACCGTGCGGACGACGATCGGCCCGGACGCCGGCTGGACCTGGAAGGAGCGGCTCTGGCCGGCCACCTCGCCGGGGAGGGCGGCGTCGACCGTCCCGGCGGCGATGAGGGTCGAGACCGGGACGAGGGTGGTCGGATCGGGGCCGATCGCCAGGATCTGGTCGCCCCGGAGGAACCCCGCGCCGGCGGCCGGCGCGCCGGGGATCACCTGGTCGACGAGGAGCTGCGTCCCCTGGGTGAGGAGCCCGAGGCCGAAGCCGATCGCCTGTCCCTGGCCGAAGAACTGCGACGCCGCCGCCGTGGTGGTGACGTAGCTCCAGGAGCGGTCCTTCCCGGCGGCTGCCGCGCCGGCGGTGATGGCGTCGACCAGCCCGGTCGGCGTGGCGTAGGAGGTCGGGTCGAGCGTGGTGGGCAGCAGGGACTGGTAGAGGTAGGCGCTCTGCGCGATGGACCAGATCTCCTGCAGCTCGGAGTCGGCGGTGCAGGTCCCCGGGGAGTAGGACGAGCCGCAGCCGGGGGCGAGCGCGGCCGCCAGGGCGAGCGCGACGACGGTCGCCGGCCGGGAGCGCGCCGCGCCGCCCGGGGCGGCCGACGCGCGGGGAGGCGAGGGCGGGGACGAGGAGCGCCGGAGCGAGCGGGCCATCGCGGCAGTATAGGGCGCCGCGCGCCGGGGGGCCCACCGGGGCGGCTAGGGCGGCCCGCCCCCGTCGCGGAGCCGGTAGCCGACCCCCTGCTCGGTGACCAGGAGCGCCGGGCGCGTCGGGTCGGCCTCGATCTTCTTCCGGAGCTCCGCCATCTGGACCCGGACGTAGTGGGTCTGCTCCGCCGCGCCCGGGCCCCAGACCTCCCGCAGGATCTGCCGGTGCGTCAGCACGCGGCCGGCGTTGCGCGCGAGCAGGACGAGGAGGCGGTACTCGATCGGCGTCAGCCGGATCGCGCGGCCGGTCACGGTCACCTCGCGGCGGGGCTGGTCGATCCGGAGCGGGCCGACCTCGAGGACCGGCTCGGCGCCGGGGGTCGCGCCGGCGCCGTGCCGGAGCGCGACCCGGATGCGGGCCAGCAGCTCGTTCACGCCGAACGGCTTGGTGAGGTAGTCGTCGGCGCCCGCGTCCAGGGCGCCGACCTTGTCCTCCTCGCGGCCGCGCGCCGAGATGACCACGATGGGCGCCCGGCTCCACTCCCGGAGCCGGCGGGTGAGGTCGATCCCGTCGCCGTCGGGCAGCCCCAGATCGAGGAGGATCACCTCGGGGTTGTGGCTCGCGGCGAGCTGCTCGCCCTCGCGCACCGTCCCCGCCTCGACGAGCCGGAAGCCGTGCGATCCGAGCGAGGCGCGGAGGAAGCGGCGCATCTGGGGCTCGTCCTCGACGAGGAGGATCACCGGGCCGGCAGCCGTCACGGCGCCTCCGCGGGCGGGGAGGGCGGGGAGGGCGGCTGCGCCGCCGGCGGGAGGGCCAGCCGGAAGAGGGCGCCGCCGCCGTCGCGGTTCGAGGCGACCAGGCGGCCGCCGTGCGCCTCGGCGATCGCCCGCGCGATGGCGAGCCCGAGGCCGGCTCCCGGCGCCCGGGCCCCCGGAGCGCGGTGGAAGCGCTCGAAGATCCGCTCCTCCTCGCCCGGCGCGATCCCCGGTCCGCGGTCGGCGACCTCCAGCGCCAGCCCGTCGGCCGCGGACGTCGCGCGGAGCTCCACCTCGGTCCCGGGCGGCGTGTGCTTGGCGGCGTTCTCGAGGAGGTTCACCAGGAGCTGCTCCACCAGCACCGGATCGACCCAGGCCAGCGGGAGGTCGTCGGGGAGCGAGGTGGTCACCCGGTGGCGCGCGAGGGCGCGCTCGACCCGCCCCAGCGCCGCGCCCATCAGCTCGACCACCGGGACCCACTCGCGCCGCAGGGTCACCGCGCCCGCCTGCAGGCGGGTCATGTCGAGGAGGTCGGAGACGAGCCGGGACATCCGATCGGCCTCCTCGCAGATCGCCTCGAGGAGATCGCGGCGGGCCGGGGGCGCGAGGTCCGGGTCGTCCCGCAGCGAGGTCGCCGCGCCGAGGATGGTCGCGAGCGGGGTGCGCAGGTCGTGGGAGACGGTCGAGAGGAGGGCGCTGCGGAGCTCCTCGGTCCGCGCCCGGAGCGCGGCCAGCCGCGCCTCGTCGCCGAGCCGGACGCGGTCGAGGGCGAACCCGATCTGTCGCCCGAGCGCCTCCAGGAACTCCCGCTGGTCCGCGTCCGGCGTCGCGCCTCCCTCGGGGCGGAGCGCGAGGACGCCCGAGGGGCGACCGGCCACGCCGAGGGGGAGGCAGATCACCTCCGAGGCGGGGAGGGTGGAGGTGCCGCGCCCGGCCGGGGCCCCATGCTCGAGCGCCCACCGCGCCACCCCCTGCTCGGCGGGGGCGACGGCGAACCGATCGGGCCAGGCCCCGCGCGGCTCCAGCGGCTCCCCGGGCGCTCCGGTCAGGACCACGGCGGCGCCGCCCATCACCCGCGCGGCGTGGCGGGCCGAGACCGCCGCGACCGCCTCCGCCCCGATGGCGGAGCCGAGGTCGCGGCTCACCGCGTAGAGGGTGGCGGTCCGCTCCTCCCGCTGGCTCGCCGCCCGCTCCCCGCGCCGGAGCCGCAGGGTGAGGGTGCTCAGGACGACGCTGATCCCGAACATCATGCCGAAGGTGAGGAAGTAGCGGGCGTCCGAGACCCGGAAGGTGAACTCGGGGGGGACGAAGAAGAAGTCGTAGGCCGCGACCGAGAGGCCGGCGGCGAGGAGGGAGGGGCCGCGCCCGGCGCGGAGGGCGCTCAGCATGACCCCGAGCAGGTAGAGCATCTCGACGTCCGGGATGCCGACCGACTTCGCCCCCCCGGCGAGGGCGGTGGTGGCGGCGACGGCGCCCGCCGCCGTCGCGTAGGCGCGGAGCGGCGAGGTGCGGCGCAGGCCGGGGCCGATCCGCGGCGCCCGCTCCTCGCCGGCGTCGCCGCTGATCACGTGGATGTCCACGTCGCCGCTGCCGCGGACCAGGTCGTCGAGCACCGAGCCGCGCCAGCGGTCGAGCCACCGCCGGCGGCCCGGCTTGCCGACGAGGATCCGGGTGACGCCGCGCCGGCGCGCGTGGTCGAGCAGCGCGTCGGCCGCCCGCGCCCCGGAGAGCCGGGCCACCTCGGCGCCGAGGCTCTCCGCGAGCCGGAGGTGCTGGTCGAGGCGCGCCCGGTCCTCGTCGCCGAGGGCGGCGGCCGGCTCGACCCAGGCGGCCGTCCAGGGGCAGCGCAGGCCCGCCGCCACGCGCCGCGCGGCCCGGACCAGCTTGGCCGACGCCGGCGCCGGCCCGACGCAGACCATCAGCCGCTCCCCGGCCGCCCAGGTCTCGCGGACGC
>JAJXSQ010000258.1 GCA_021784495.1 Myxococcales bacterium
CCCGCGCGCCGCCGCCGCCGCCGCCGGGGGGCGCGGCCCCCTCGCCCGCCTCTGGTTCCTCCCCCAGGCGCTCGTGGCCGCGGGGCTGGCGCTCGCCGCCGTGGCGCTCGCCCGCCCCCAGTCGAGCACCCTCGCCCCCGAGCGGCGGAGCGTCGAGGGGATCGACGTCGTCATCTGCCTCGACCTCTCCACCTCGATGCGCGCGGCCGACTTCCGCCCCCGCGACCGGCTCACCGTCGCCAAGGCGGTCCTCGACGACTTCATCGCCCGCCGGCCCGACGACCGGATCGGGCTGGTGGTCTTCGCCGGCGACGCCTACACCCAGGCGCCGCTCACCCTCGACCACGGGATCCTCCGGGCGCTCGTCGAGAAGCTCCGCTTCGGGGTGATCGAGGACGGCACCGCCATCGGCAACGCCATCGCCACCGCGGTGAACCGGCTCCGCGACTCGGAGGCGCGCAGCAAGGTGGTGATCCTGATCACCGACGGCGACAGCAACGCCGGCCAGATCTCCCCCCTCGAGGCGGCGCGGATCGCCCACCAGCTCGGCATCCGGGTCTTCCCGATCCTGGTCGGCACCGGGGGCATGGTCCCCTACCCGGTCGGCCAGGACCTCTTCGGCCAGGAGGTCTTCGAGGAGCGGAACTTCCCGGTCAACCCGGAGCTGCTCGCCGAGATCGCCCGGATCACCGGCGGCCGCTCGGCGGTCGCGACCGACCGGCGGGGGCTCGAGCAGGGGCTCCAGGCGGTCCTCGACCGGCTCGAGAAGACCCGCCTCTTCGAGATCGGCGGCGCCGCCCGCCCGGTGGAGCTCTTCCCGCGCCTCCTCCTCCCGGCCTTCGCGCTCGCGGCGCTCGGCCTCCTCCTCGGCCTCGGCCGCTTCCGGAGCTTCCCGTGACCGCGGCCGCCCCCCTCGCCTTCCGGGTCCTCGGGGCGCCGGCGCGGCTCGCCGACCCGGGCGCGCTCTGGCTCCTGCTCGCGGTGGCGGCGCTCGCGGCCCTCGAGGTCGCGCGCCTCGCCGGGCGGCGCGCGCTCCTCGGGCGGATCGCCGGCCCCCGGGCCGCCCTGGTCGCGCCGCGCGCCGGCGGGGGGCGCCCCGCCGCCCGGCTCGGCCTCTCGCTCACCGGCCTCGCCCTCCTCGCCCTGGCGCTCTCCCGGCCGCAGTGCGGCACCCGGACCGAGCCGGTCCGGCGCAGCGGGGTCGACCTCGTCGTCGCCATCGACGTCTCCCGGTCGATGCTGGCGCGCGACGTCGCCCCGGACCGGCTCACCCGGGCCCGCCTCGAGGTGGGCGCGCTCCTCGACCGGCTCGGCGGCGACCGGGTCGGGCTCCTGGTCTTCGCCGGCGAGGCCTTCGTGCAGTGCCCGCTCACCACCGACGCCGGCGCCGCCCGGCTCTTCCTGCGCGCGGTCGGGCCAGGCAGCGTCCCGCAGCCGGGCACCGACCTGGGCAACGCCCTCCGCGGCGCCGCCGAGGTGCTCGACGCCGCCGGCGACGCGCGCGGGCGGACGCGGGTGGTGCTCCTCGTCACCGACGGCGAGGACCTCGAGGGCGGCGCCGCGGCGGCCGCCCGGGCCCTCTCCGACGCCGGGGTCCGGATCTTCGCCCTGGCCGTCGGGACCCCGGCGGGCGCCCCGGTGCCGCTGCTCGACGCGCAGGGGAAGATCACCGGCTACGAGAAGGACCGGCGCGGCGAGCCGGTCGTGACCCACCTCGACCTCGCCGCCCTCCAGGCGATCGCCGAGCGCGGCAGCGGCGAGGTCTACCAGATCGGCTCGCCCGATCGCGGGCCGGCCGCCTTCCTCCCGGCGCTCGACCGGCTGGCGCGGAGCGAGGTCGAGTCGCGGATCACCCTGGAGTACGAGGACCGGTACGCGCTCGCCGCCTTCCCCGCCTTCCTCTGCCTGCTCGCCGGCCTCCTCCTCGGCGAGGCCCGACGGACGCCGCGCGCGCGGGAGGGGGGCGCGTGATCGGGCTCGCCGCGCTCGCCGCCCTCCTCGCCGCCGCCTCCCCGTTCCAGGCGGAGCAGCCGGAGGTGCGCGAGGGGAACGAGCGCCTCGTCGCCGGCGACGCCGCCGGGGCGCTCGACCGGTACGCGGCCGCCGAGCGGCAGGCCGGCGCCCACCCCGAGATCGAGTTCGACCGGGGCGACGCGCTCGCCCGCGCCGGCCGGGGGGCCGAGGCCCGGGACGCCTGGCGCCGGGCGGCGAAGGCGGGGGACGGCCGACTCGCCTCCCGCGCCCTCCAGAACCTGGCGACCTCGCTCGACGCCGACGGCGACCGCGACGGCGCCGTCGCGGCGCTCGGCGACGCGCTCGCGCGCGACCCGGCGAACCAGGACGCCCGCTACGACCTCGAGGTGCTCCTCCGGCGCCGCGGACAGCAGGATGAGAAGGAGCAGGACCAGCAGCAGGACCAGCAGCAGGACCAGCAGCAACAGCAGAGCCAGCCGCAGCAGCAGGGCCAGCCGCAGCAGCAGGGCCAGCCGCAGCAGCAGGGCCAGCCGCAGCAGCAGAGCCAGCAGCCGCAGCAGGGCCAGCAGCCGCTCGACCGGGGCAAGACCGGGGGCACCGATGACGCGGACGCGCGAGCCGGCGAGGCGGCGCGCGAAGACGGCGAGCGGGAGCGGCAGGACGGCCTGCGGATGCTCGACGCGCTCCGTGCGCGGGAGCGGAACATGCCGCTCGATCCGGTCGGGCGACGCGAGGCGAGGAGGCGGGATGTCGAGAAGGACTGGTAGCGCGCTCCGGGCGCTGGGGATCCTCGCCGGCCTGGCCACGGCGACCCTGGCGGCGGCCGCCGGCCAGCTCCGGGCCACGGCGGGGGTCGACCGCAGCGAGCTCGCCCAGGACGAGACGCTCACCCTCGAGCTGCGGGTCGAGGCGCGCGAGTCCCCCGCCGTCTCGCTCCCGACCGCCGGCCTCGACTTCGACGTCGTCTCGCGCGCCCAGTCGAGCCAGACCTCGGTCGATCTGAGCGGCGGCGGGCTCCACATCCGCCGCGTCCTCGTCTACCAGCTCGTCCTCGCGCCCCGCCGGACCGGCGCGCTCACCATCCCGCCCATCGAGGTCACCGCCGGCGGGGAGCGGACCACGACCGACCCGATCGCGATCCAGGTCCTCCCGCCGGGGAGCGGGGGAGGCGGCGCGCCGCCGGCCGGCCCCGGTCGACCCGCCGCGCCCGGCGGGCTCCGCGGCCTCGCCCCGCCGGGCGGGTCCGGGGGCTCCTGGCACGGCTGGGAGCGCGACCTCCGGCTCTCGGTCGAGGTCGACCGCGCCGAGCTCTTCCTCGGCGATCAGCTGACGGCCTCGGTCTGGCTCCTCTCTCCGGTCCCGGTCCTCGCCTACGAGGGCTACCGCCCCCCCCTCTACGACGGCTTCTGGGCCGAGGAGCTCGAGACCCCCCGGTCGCTCACCTTCGAGGTCCGCCGGGTCGGGGGGGTGCCGGTCCGGGCCTACCTGCTCCAGCGGATCGCCCTCTTCCCGACCCGGGCCGGCCGCCTCGAGCTGGGCGCGTTCCAGGCCGATGTGGTGGTCCGGCTCGCGCCGCAGAGCCCCTTCGATCCCTTCCCCGACGTCCAGCGGGTGAGCCGGCGGAGCGCGCCGATCGCCGTCGCCGCGAGAGCGCTCCCCCCGGGCGCCCCGCCCGGCTTCTCCAGCTCCGACGTCGGCGCCATCGCGCTCGGCGCCGCGCTCTCCGACCGGAGCGCGGCGGTCGGCCAGCCGGTCACGGTGCGCCTCACCGCCGAGGGGGAGGGGAACGTGAAGAGCTGGTCGCCGCCGCCGCTGCCGACCGTCGCCGGGCTGCGAGCCTTCGCGCCGACGACGAGCGACCGGCTGGCGCCGCGCGGGGGCCGGCTCGCCGGCGCCCGGACGGTCGAGACGGTGATCGTGGCCGACGCGCCCGGCACCTACACCGTCCCCCCGATCTCCTGGCCGACGTTCGACCCGAGGGCCGGCGCCTACCGGGTCCTGCGGACGGCCCCGCTCACCCTCGAGGTCCGCCCGGCGGCGCCCGGGAGCGCGCCGGCCCCGGCGGCGCCCGGCGAGAACCGGGTCGTCGCCGGGCTGCGCCCCATCCGCGCGGAGGGGGCGCTCGAGCGGCGCCGCCCGCCGCCCTGGGACCACCCCGCCTTCCCGCTCCTCGTCGCCCTGCCGGCGCTCGGCTACGCCGCCCTGCGGATCGGCGAGCGGCTCCGCGAGCGGCGGG
>JAJXSQ010000259.1 GCA_021784495.1 Myxococcales bacterium
CAAGAAGCGTGCGCCCCGGGGAGGCGCGCCGGCCCCGCCCGGAGGGCGGCCGCCAGGTGGCGACCGGCCCGGAGTTGTGGTTTCTTTCCGGGCCGGCTCACCCCACTCCCCCGGACCCCTCATGATCACCGTAGAGAAGATCGGCGGCACCTCGATGTCGCGGTTCGACGAGGTCCTCCGCAACATCATGCTCCGCGACCCGGGCCTCGTCCTCGGCCGGGTCTACGTCGTCTCCGCCTACGCCGGGGTGACCAACCAGCTCCTCGAGCACAAGAAGACCGGGGAGCCGGGCGTCTACGCGCGCTTCGTCGGCGGGGGGGACTACGCCGGCGCGCTCGCGGCGCTCACCGGGCGGCTCAAGGAGATCAACGCCTCGCTGGCGCCGCTCGGCCTCCCGCTGGGCGTCGCCGACGGGTTCATCGAGACCCGGATGTCGCTGCTCCGCGAGTACCTCGACTCCATGCGGCACGTGCTGGCGAGCGGCTACCTGAAGCGCGAGAGCCTCCTGCTCGCGGCCCGGGAGATGCTGGCCGCCATCGGCGAGGCCCACAGCGCCTTCAACAGCGTCGAGATCCTGCGCGCCCGCGGCCACGGCGCCCGGCTCCTCGATCTCACCGGGTTCGACGACGACGAGCCGCTCACCATCGACGAGCGGATCCACGAGTCCTTCCAGGGCCTGGATCCCGCCCGCGAGCTCCTGGTCGTGACCGGGTACACCAAGGGCGTCGAGGGGATCATGCGGGAGTTCGACCGCGGGTACTCCGAGGTCACCTTCAGCAAGGTCGCGGTCGAGATCCGCGCCGACGAGGCGGTCATCCACAAGGAGTTCCACCTCTCCTCGGCCGATCCGGAGATCGTCGGCGCCGGCAACACCGTCGTGGTCGGCCGCACCAACTACGACGTCGCCGACCAGCTCGCCGACGTCGGGATGGAGGCGATCCACCCCAAGGCGGCCAAGCCCATGGAGCTCGCCGGGATCTCGATCCGCCTCAAGAACACCTTCGAGCCCGAGCACCCGGGGACGCTCATCACCAAGGACTTCGTCGGGAAGGAGGCCCGCATCGAGGTGATCGCCGGCACGCCCAAGGTGAGCGTGGTCGAGATCCACGATCCCTCGATGGTCGGCACCGTCGGGTTCGATCTCGGGCTGATGGAGACCTTCAAGCGCCACGGGATCTCGTACATCCTCAAGGCGACCAACGCCAACTCGATCGCCCACGTCGTGTGGGAGCGGTCGATCTCCTCCGGCTTCGTGGAGGAGCTCGAGAACCGCTACGAGGTGGTCACCGTCCAGCCGGCGGCGGTGGTCTGCGTGATCGGCTCGAACATCGCCATCCCCGGCGTGCTGGCGCGCGCGACCCAGGTGCTCGCCGAGAACCAGATCAACGTGAACTGCGTCTCGCAGTCGCTCCGGCAGATCAACATGCAGTTCGTGATCGACCGGGCCGACTACCGGAAGGCGATCGTCGCGCTCAACCGGGCCCTCTGCCTAGAGGGCGCGCCCGGGCGGGGCGCGCGGGCCTGACCGACCGGCCCCGCGCTAGTCGCCGACGGCGAGCCGGACCGCGCGCCGGAGCCCGGCGAAGCGGAGCCGCTCCGCCGCCGCGCCCGGGTCCAGCAGCGCGTGGGCGACGTGCTCCCCGGAGAGGCGGGGCGCGAAGCCCTCCGGCAGGCGCGCGGCGAAGGCCTCCTCCTCGCAGATCCGCGGCGCCGTCGGGGGCCGCCCCAGGAGCGCCGGGTCGAGGGCGAAGGCGTGGCGATACCCGAGCGGCCGGACCTCGACCTCCGCCCCGGTCTCCTCGCGCAGCTCCCGCCGCGCCGCGGCGAGCGCCTCCTCCCCGGGCTCGATCCGGCCGGTCACCGGCTGCCAGAAGCCGCCCCGCTCGGGGGTCCGGAGGAGCAGGAGCACCCGCCCATCCGCGGCCACCGGCACCACCGAGACGGTCCGGAGCGCCGCCGCGCCGCCGACCGGCTCGCGGTCGAGCGCCGCCGCGAGGTGCGCCGCCAGGCTCGCCGCCACCTCCCCCGGCGCCGGGGCCGGGCGGCCCAGCGCCGCGAGCTCCGCCGCGAGGCTGGTCACCCCGAGCCCGGGATCCGCGATGCCGCAGGGCACGATCGCGGCGAAGTGCGACAGGTCGGGGGCGAGGTTGAAGGCGAAGCCGTGGCTGGTGATCCAGCGGGAGAGGTGGACGCCCACGGCGCCGATCTTCCTCGACCCCACCCAGGCCCCGCGGTGCGTCGGGTGGCGGCCGGCCGCGATCCCGAGCCCGGCGCAGGTCCGGATCATCGCCTCCTCCAGCGCCGCCACGTAGCGCCGGACGTCGGTCCGGCCGGAGAGATCGACCACCGGGTACCCGACGATCTGGCCAGGCCCGTGGTAGGTGACGTCGCCGCCCCGGTCGGTCCGGTGGAGCTCGAAGCCGCGCGCCTCGAGCCACTCCGGCGCCGCGAGCAGGTTCGCCGCGGCGGCCGACCGGCCGAAGGTCACGACCGGCGGGTGCTCGAGCAGGAAGAGGAAGTCGGTGTCCGGGGGGAGGCCGGCCCGCACCGCCTCGGCGGCGAGCCGCATGAGCGAGAGGCCGTCCTCGTACTCCACCCGGCCGAGGTGGTGGACCGCGAGCCGCCTCACGCCGGCCGGTCCGTGCGCCCGCCGGCGGGGGGGCGCGCGGGGCGATTGATGGCGTGGATCGCCTCGCCCAGCGCCGCCTTGCAGGCCTCCATGAAGGCCTCCGGCAGGGTCGGGTGCGCGTGGACCGTGAGCGCCACGTCCTCGAGCGTCGCCCCCATCTCCAGCGCGAGCGTCGCCTCGGCCACCAGGTCGGACGCCTCGGGGCCGCAGAACGTGGCGCCGAGCAGGCGCCCGGTCTCCCGATCCCCGATCACCTTCACGAACCCCTCGGCGCGGTCCATCGCGATGGCCCGCCCCAGCGCGCCGAAGGAGAACTTGCCGACGAGCGGCTGCCTCCCCTCGCGCCGCGCCTCCTCCTCGCCGAGCCCGACCGACGCGACCTCCGGGTCGGAGAAGATGGCCGCCGGGATCGCCGCCCAGTCCCGGGTGCTCCGGCGGCCGGCGATCGCCTCGGCGGCGATCTCCCCCTCCTTCGACGCCTTGTGGGCGAGGAGCGGCGGCCCGGCGACGTCTCCGATCGCGAAGATCGACGGGGCGCTGGTCCGCCCCTGCCCGTCCACCTCGACGAAGCCGCGGGGTCCGACCCGGACCCCCGCCGCCTCGAGCCCGAGCCCCTCGGTCGAGGGGCGCATCCCGACCGCCACCAGGATCTGGTCCACCTCGATCTCCTGGGCCACCCCGCCGACCTCGATCCGGACCGCGAGCGCCTCCCCCCGGCGCTCGAAGCCCAGCGCCCTGGCGCCGGCGTGGATCGTCGCGCCGCGCTGGCGGAGGCCGCGCTGGACGAGCCGAACCGCCTCGGGATCGACGCCGGCCAGGATCCCGGGGAGCGCCTCCACGATGGTGACCGCCGCGCCGAGCTTCGCGTAGACGGTCCCCAGCTCGACGCCGATCACCCCGCCGCCGACGACCAGCAACCGCCCGGGGACGGACGGGAGATCGACCGCCTCGCGGGCGCTCCAGACCGCCCCCCCGCCGAAGGCGAAGCCGGGGATCTCGATCGAGCGGGCGCCGGTCGCGAGGATGAAGGCCGGCGCCTCGAGCCGCAGCGGCTCGGCGCCGCCGGCGACCTCGATCCCCGTCGCCGAGGTGAACCGCGCCGTCCCGGCGATCACCTCGACGCCGTTCCCCTTCTCCAGCTGCCCGACGCCGCCGACGAGCTTGCGCACCACCGCGCTCTTGAACTCCCGGAGGCGCGCCAGGTCGATCCGCGGCGCCTCGACCAGGATCCCGCGCCCGGCCGCCTCGCGGATCTCGTCGACGAGGCTGGCGGCGGCGATGAGCGCCTTCGACGGGATGCACCCCCAGTTGAGGCAGACGCCCCCGAGCGACTCGCGCTCGACGAGCGCGACCCGCTTCCCGAGCTGCGCGAGCCGGATGGCCGCGACGTAGCCCCCCGGCCCCGCTCCGATGACGACCGCGTCGAAGGTCCTGGTGGCCATGCACGCTCCTCGCTGTGGCCGGACTCTAGTGGCGCGCCCGCGGGGCCACAAGCGAGCGGTCGGCCGCCCCCCTCCCGGGCACGCGCCGGGCCGCCCCGCGCCGCCGGGGGCGCCGTCAGCGC
>JAJXSQ010000260.1 GCA_021784495.1 Myxococcales bacterium
GCGGCGGCCGGGGGGGCGTCGCGCCCCGCGGGGGTGGAGGGGGGGCGGGCGCTCACCGGCGCTCCCAGCGCAGCCCGGCGATCACGCAGAGCGGCGCCCCCGGGGTGAGGAACGGCACGATCGGCTGCCCCGGCGCCCTCGCGTCCGGCGCGAAGGTCCCGAAGGTCTGGTAGGTCGCGCCGACGAGGTTGGTCGCGCGCAGCGAGGCGGTCCAGGCGCCCCAGCGCGCCTCGACGCCGGCGCGGGTCACCGCGTAGGCCGGGAGCATGGGCCCCACGTTCGCCTCGTCGCCGACGAAGTACTGGGAGCCGACGTAGGTCACCCCGGCGGTGAGATCGAGCCAGTCGAGCGCGTGGAGCCGCCCGTCGGCGGTCCAGCGGTGCTCCGGGATCATGGGGAGCCGGTCGCCGCGCGCGACCGCCTCGGTGCCGGCGGCGGTGCGCGGCGTGGCGAGCGCGAGCGGGCTCTCGAAGGTCGCGAGGGTGAAGGCGTAGGAGACCTGGAGGTCGAGCGGCCCGACGGCGGCGCGGGCCTGGGCCTCGAGCCCCTGCCGCCGGGTGTCGCCGACGTTCTGGAAGAAGACGTAGGGGGTGTTCGGCGGGGTCACCGCGTAGATGTCGTCCCGGAGGTCGGTCCGGTAGACGTCGGCCACGACGGTGACCTCGTCGACCGGGGAGGCGCTCAGCCCCATCTCGACGGTGCTCGAGCGGACCGGGCGCAGGTGTCCGAGCCCGGGATCGGGGGCGACGCCCGACTGGAGGCCGACGCAGGGGGCCGTCGGATCGGCGCAGGTGAGCTCGAGGAAGGCGGGGGCCCGGAAGCCCTCGGACCAGGAGGCCGAGGCCTTCCAGCGCGGGCCGAGCGCCCAGTCGAGCCCGGCGGACGAGGTGAGCGCGGAGAAGGCCGCGGTCCCGGAGGCCCGACCGGGCGCGTCGGGGGAGCCGTCGACGACGGCGTGCGAGATCCGATCCCAGCGGACGGCGCCGGTCGCGCCGAGGCCGGCGAGCGGCCCGGCGGCGACCCGGAGGTGATCCTGGAGGTAGGCGCCGAGCGGCACCTGCCGGTCGGAGAGGTCGGCGGTCACCCGCGGGAGCGGCAGGCCTCCGGCGGTGGTGGCGAAGCCGGCGTTCGGCCCGGAGGTGCCGACGAGGTGGACGGTGGCGAGCGACGCCTCGACGCCGCCGACGAGCTCGTTGCGCAGCGACCCGGCGCGGGCGCGGTGCTCGAGCTGGGCGGTCACGCCACCGCTGCGCGTGGTCTCCTCCTGCGAGGTGTCGGGGGCGATGAGGTTGGCGTTGTACTGCCGGGTGTCGAGCGCCCGGAAGAAGGAGTTCACCGAGAGCGAGAAACCGGGCGCCAGCCGGTGGCGGAGGTTCAGGACGATCATCCCGAGGCTCGGGCCGAAGAAGTCGCCCGGGGTGTAGTTGGCCCCGGGATCGCGGACCAGGAGCGAGGCCGGGAGCGGGCCCGGCTCCTCGAGGCGGTCGACCTGGAGCTGGGTGGAGAGGGTGACGTCGGTGTCCTCCGTCCGGGCGCCGAGCTTCCCGAAGGCGGCGGCGCTCCGCGCGCCGCCCACCGCCCGCCAGCCCTGCTCGGAGGACTCGTGGACCGAGAGGTACCCGTCGAGCGGCCCGACCGGACCGGAGATCCGCCCGCGCAGCGACTGCTGCAGCCAGCTCCCGCCCTCGGCCTCGACCGCCGCCTCGGGGTGGTCCCCGCCGCGGCGGGTGACGATGGAGATGGCGCCGGCGAGCGTGTTGCGGCCGAAGATCGCGTTCGGGCCGTGGACGACCTCGATCCGCTCGACGTCGTCGAGCGGGATGAGGTCGAAGTTCACCTCCTCGGCGCCGGGCTCGTTCACCCGGACGCCGTCGAGGAAGACGCTCAGCCCCTGGGGGAGCCCGGTGACCGGGCTCGCGGTCATGCCGCGGACGACGAGGTCCTGCTGGTACCGGTTCCCCTGCTCGTCGGAGAGGTGGACGCCGGGGAGGCGGTCGAGCGCCTCCTGGAGCGTCTGGGCGCCCGTCGCCCGCAGCTGCGCCCGGTCGACCACCTGGACCGAGGCCCCCGCGGCGCCCGCTCCGTCGTCGGGGAGGCGCGAGGGGGCCCGCACCGTCACCTCCTCCCCGTAGCCCGGGGAGGCGTCGGCGCCGGCGCCGCCGTCCGCCACGGCCGGCGGCGCGGCGGCGGTGGCGAGCGCGCCGGCGAGGAGCAGCACCGCTCGTCTCCGATCGGCCACTACCAGAGGAAGAAGCCGCCGAGGGCGAACACGTTGGCGTCCTGGCTGGCGCCGCCGAACCAGGTGGTCTGGGCGCGGGTGTACTCGGCGACCAGCTTCAGGAATTTGGTGAGGTCGTGGTAGACGCCGACGGTGACCGAGCGGCGAGTGTCGATCTCCGCGGCGGTGCTCCGGACCGTGGCGTCGGCGGCGGTCTCGTCCTTCGAGTTCTGGCCGTAGCTCACCCCCAGCTTGGTCGTCCCCACGGTGTAGGCCGCCTGGAGGAGGTAGCCCTGGCTGGTGCGCGCCTGGCCGGTGGCGTCGAGGGCGTCGTAGTCGAGCATGAAGAAGGTGCCGATCCCCTTGCCGTAGAAGCCGGAGGCCAGCAGGTCCAGGCCGCCCGCGGTCGCCTCGACGCCCGCGGCGCCGCCCTCGGCGACGACGCCGCGCGCGGTCGCCACGAACCAGGCCTCCTGGTAGATGCCGGAGAGCCAGGCGTGCACCCCCACGCCGCCGGCCTTCCCGGTCCAGGAGAGCTCGGCCTCCATGTCCGGCGAGCGCAGCTCGGTCGCGGTGTCGGCGGCGGTGGCGCCCCCGATGTCGTTCGGATCGCCGAGGGCCACGGCCAGCTTGAAGCCGGAGAGGTCGGGGGTCGTGTAGCGCATCTGCGCGCCGAAGGAGGTGTAGACGTACCCGTAGCCGATCCGGCCGGCGGTCGTCCCGCCGCCCGCCACCGGCCCCTGGGTGCCGACGCCGAAGAGCGTCATGTCGGTGAGGATGTTCTCCCCCTGGAAGAGGTTGAGGGCGCGCCCCGCCAGGACCTGCCCGAAGGCGCCGTCGACGGTGACGAAGGCTTCGCGCAGGTCGACCTGGGCCCCGAACTGCTCGCGGTTCCCGGAGTTGTTGATCTGCGGGTAGAAGCCGACGCGCGACTTCACCTTGAGGCCGTCGACCTCGGGGGCCTCGGCGTTGAAGGCGAAGAGGCCGGGGAGGAGGCCGGTGCGCAGCCGGAAGGAGTTCTGGTCCGACGCGCCGGACATGAGCGGGTCGACGGCGGTGTTGGCCGGGGCGGCGCTCCCGAACTGATCGACGGCGAAGGCGTTCACGAAGCCGTCGAAGCTCACCCCCCAGCCGTCGGCGGTCTTGAACCCCTCCGCGGCGCGCGCGGCGGGCGCCCCCAGCGCGAGCGCGGCGGCGGCGATGGCGGCCTTCCCGCCCCAGGATCCCTTCGATGTCATGGTGGTCCCCTCTCCCCTGTCGGTCGCCACTCGACCTCCGGCGGCGTCGTCTCCGGGCGGCACGGTCGCCCCGCGCGCGAACCATTCGCGAGCAGCGCCTCCGCCGGAGCAACGAGCGCGCCAGCGCGGCGCGAAGAGCGCGCCGGCCCCGCCGGGGGGATCCGCTGCCCCGTCGGCGGTACCGGGTCGTCACCGGCGCGGTACGCCGCCTTCACTCCCGGCGTGACATGTCGCGGGACATGTCACGTGCGCGGGACGGTCCGCGACGCCCGGAGACGCTCCCCGCGGCGGCCGGCGAGCGCCCGCGTGCGGCCAGGCGGGGAGATCGCGGTCCGGGGCGGCGCTGGCGCGGCTGTTGCTCTCCCGCCCTCGCCGACGAGGAGCCGGCGAGCTGCGCTCACCAGTGAACGGATCATCCAGGCCGCGATCGCGGTCGACAGGAGGAGTGGAGATGGGGACCATCGACGTGCGCTCTCCCCCGCAGGGGGAGAGGATGAAGAGGGGCCGGAGCGGACCGTCGCCCGGGAGGGCGGCGCGGATCGCGAGGCTCGGGGCGGGACCTCTCCTGGCCGGGGTGCTGGCGCTCGCTTCGCCCGCCTCGGCGCGGGCGGGAGTCACCGACGAGGACATCCTCCAGGACGCGACCCACCCGTCCGACGTCGTGACCTACGGGATGGGGCCGCACCAGCACCGCTTCAGCCCGCTGAGCCAGATCACGACGCAGAAC
>JAJXSQ010000261.1 GCA_021784495.1 Myxococcales bacterium
GGTGCGCGGGGAGACCCTCTTCCCCGGCGTCTGCGGGCTGGTCACGGCGGTGCGGGCGTGAGGCTCGTCGTCGGCGTGAGCGGCGCCTCGGGCGCCCCGTACGCGAGGCGCCTCCTCGACTTCCTCGCCGAGCACGGCGAGGCCCACGGGGTCACCTGCGACCTCGTCTTCACCGAGACCGGGCGGCAGGTCTGGGCCCAGGAGATCGGCGGCGCCCCGCGCTACCCCTGGAAGATCTGGCACCCCCGCGACTTCACCGCCCCCTTCGCCTCCGGCTCCTCCCGGTACGACGCGATGGTGGTGATCCCCTGCTCGGCCGGCGCCCTGGCCCGGATCGCCCACGGCATCTCGGTCGACCTCCTCGGCCGCGCCGCCGACGTGATGCTGAAGGAGCGCCGCCCCCTCCTCCTCGTCCTCCGCGAGACCCCGCTGTCGCTGGTCCACGCCCGGGCGCTCACCCAGGCGATCGAGGCCGGGGCGATCGTCATGCCGGCGTCGCCGTCCTTCTACTCCGGCCCCCGCACCCTCGAGCAGCTCGTCGACACGGTGGTGGCGCGGGCCCTCGACCGGCTCGGCCTCCCGAACGAGCTCATGCAGCGCTGGACCGGCCTCGCGCCCCGCGCGCCCGAGCCGGTGGAGGACCCCTGAGATGATCTCCGATCTCGCGCACCGCGCCCTCGAGCGCGACGGCCTCGGGTCGATCCGCGACCGGGTGCTGGCCGGGGAGCGGCTCTCCGACGCCGACGGGCTCCGGCTCTTCGAGGCCCGCGACCTGGCCGCGCTCGGCGCGCTCGCCAACCACGTGCGCGAGGCGCGCCACGGCGACCTGGCCTTCTACAACCGCAACGTCCACCTCAACCCGACCAACGTCTGCGTCGCCTCGTGCAAGTTCTGCTCCTTCGCCCGGCTCGACGACCAGGCGGCGTCGCAGGGCTACACGATGTCCCTCGACGAGGCGGTGGAGAAGGTCCTCTCCAAGCGGCCGCTGGGCATCACCGAGGTGCACATCGTCGCCGGCCTCCACCCGACGCTCCCCTGGGACTACTACACGACGCTGCTGCGGCGCATCCACGCGGCCTGGCCGGAGCTCACCATCAAGGCCTTCACCGCCATCGAGTACCAGTACTGGGCCGACAAGTTCGGGCTCGGCGTCGAGCGCGCGCTGCGCGAGCTGCAGGAGGCCGGGATGAGCACCCTCCCCGGCGGCGGCGCCGAGATCTTCGCGCCGCGGGTCCGCCGGAAGATCTGCGACGACAAGGCGACCGCCGAGCAGTGGCTCGAGGTCCACCGCACCGCCCACCGGCTGGGGATCAAGTCGAACGCCACCATGCTCTACGGCCACATCGAGCGGCTCGACGAGCGGGTGGACCACATGCGCCGCCTGCGGGAGCTCCAGGACGAGACCGGCGGCTTCCAGGTCTTCATCCCCCTCGCCTTCCACCCGGAGCACAACATGATCGGCAAGGCCTTCGCCAAGCCGACCGGCTACGACGCGCTCCGGACGCTGGCGGTCGCGCGGCTCTACCTCGACAACTTCGACCACGTGAAGGCGTACTGGGTGTCGCTCGGGGAGCGGCTGGCGCAGGCGGCGCTCTCCTTCGGGGTGGACGACCTCGACGGCACCGTCCTCGAGGAGCGCATCTACCACATGGCCGGCGCCACCGTGCCCCAGGCGCTCTCCGAGGCGACCCTCCACCAGCTCATCCGCGCCGCCGGCCGCGTCCCGGCCGAGCGCGACTCCTTCTACGGCGTCCTGCGGGTCCACGGCCCGCGCGCCGCCTGAGGTCGCCGCCATGCCGAAGCTCCGGGCCGCCGCCGTCTCCTTCCTGAACGCCTGGCCGCTCACCGCCGGCCTGGAGGGCTCGGACCGGTTCGAGCTGGTGCTCGCCGAGCCGTCGCGCTGCGCCTCGCTCCTCGACGAGGGGGCGGTGGACCTGGCGCTCCTGCCGGTCGGCGCCCTCGCCGGCAAGGACTACGAGATCGTCCCGGGGATGGCGGTCGGCGCCGACGGGCCGGTCCAGACGGTCCTCCTCGTCGGCGAGCAGTCGCCCGCCGTCTGGGACGAGGTCTTCCTCGACACCGCGTCGCGCACCTCGGTGATCCTCTCGCGGGTGATCCTCGACGCCATGGGGGTCCGGCCGCGCTACACGAACCTGCCGGCCGACGAGGGGGTCCCGCGCGCCGTCGGCACCAAGGGCGCGCTGGTCATCGGCGACCGGGCCTTCGACGTCCGCAAGGGCCAGATCCTCGATCTCGGGCGGGAGTGGAACCAGCTCACCGGCCTGCCGATGCTCTTCGCCGTCTGGGCGGCCCGGCCCGGCGTCCTCGCCCCGGAGGATCTGCGGGAGCTGGCGCGGGCGGCGCAGGTCGGGCTGGGCATGCGCACCGAGCTGGCGCAGCGCTTCGCCCGCCTCCGGGGGGGAGACCCCGAGCGCTACCGGCGCTACCTGACCCAGAAGATCCGCTACGGGGTCGGGCCGCACGAGATGACCGGCCTCGAGACCTTCCTGCGGACCGCCGCCGAGAAGGGCTTCCTGCCCCCCACCACCGTCCGCTGGGCCGACGACCGGCCCCGCCGCCCCGCCCCCCGCGCCGCGGCGCCGGTCGACGCCCTCCTGGCCCGGGCCGCCGCCGGCGAGCGGCTCGACGCCGACGAGGCCACGCGGCTCGACGAGTCGGCGCCGCTCCTCGAGCTGGGGCTCGCCGCCGACGCCCGCCGCCGCGCCCTCCACCCCGACGGCGTGGTGACCTACATCGTCTCGCGGAACGTGAACTACACCAACGTCTGCACCACCGCCTGCCACTTCTGCGCGTTCTACCGCCCGCGGGGCCACGCCGAGTCCTACGTCCTCACCCGCGAGGAGCTCGCCGGCAAGATCGAGGAGACCCTGCGGCTGGGCGGGATCGAGCTCCTCCTCCAGGGCGGCCTCCACCCCGACCTGGGGATCGAGTGGTACGAGGAGCTGTTCCGCTGGGTGAAGTCGACCTACCCGGCCATCCACCTCCACGCCCTCTCGCCGGAGGAGATCTGGCACGTCGCCCGGACCAGCGACCTGGGGCTCGACGCGACCATCGACCGGCTGGTCGCCGCCGGGCTCGACTCGATCCCCGGCGGCGGCGCCGAGGTGCTCGACGACGAGGTGCGCCGGCGCATCGCGCCGCTGAAGTGCTCGACCGACGAGTGGCTGGCGGTGATGCGGACCGCCCACCGCCACGGCCTGAAGAGCACCGGGACCCTCATGTTCGGCGTCGGCGAGGAGCCCCGCCACCGCGTCGCCCACCTCCTGCGGCTCCGCGAGCTCCAGGACGAGACCGGCGGCTTCACCGCCTTCATCTGCTGGCCGTTCCAGGCGGCCCACACCCGGCTCGAGCCCTCCGACGGGAGCGCCCACGCCTACCTCCGGACCAGCGCGCTCGCCCGGCTGGTCCTCGACAACGTCCCCCACCTCCAGGCCTCCTGGGTGACGATGGGCGGCGGGATCGCCCAGGCGGCGCTCCACATGGGCTGCGACGACTTCGGGCAGGTGATGATCGAGGAGAACGTCGTCTCCGCCGCCGGCACCACCTTCGCCATGGACTCGGAGGAGGTGGAGCGGCACATCCGCGACGCCGGCTTCCTCCCGGCCCGGCGGAACATGCGCTACCAGCGGCTCGGCGGGCAGGCGGCGTGACCCGGGTCCTGGCGGCGCCGTGGGTCCTGACCGGCGCGCCCGGGCCGGGGCCGGCGCGCCCGGCGGCGATCCTCGACGGCGCGGTGGCGCTCGACGGCGACGCGGTGGTGGCGGTCGGCACCCGCGCCGCGCTCGCCGCCCGCTTCGGGCGCGCCGAGGCGGTCGACGCCATCCTGCTGCCCGCCCTGGTGAACGCCCACCTCCACCTCGAGCTCTCCCACCTCGCCGGCGCGGTCCCCGGCGGCGACGGCCTGCCCGCCTGGATCGAGCGCTTCGTCCGGGCCCGCGCCGACGCCGGCGAGGCGGGCGCCGCGCCGGCCATGGACGGGGCGGCCGCCGCGCTCCTCGCCGCCGGGGTGGCGGCGGTCGGCGACGTGACCAACGGCCTCGGCTCGCTCGCGCCCCTGGCCCGCGCCGGCCTGGCCGGCACCCTCTTCCACGAGGGCTTCGGCGCGGCGCGCGCGCGGCTCGACGCGGCCCGCGCCGCCGCCCGGGCCCGCCTCGCCGCCGC
>JAJXSQ010000262.1 GCA_021784495.1 Myxococcales bacterium
CCGGTGCACTCCTGCCAGTGGAGCCAGATGACCGAGGGCTTCTTCCCGGAGGCGACGGTCTCGGCCATCTTCTCGCCCGCCCAGGCCGGGAGCCCCACGGCGCCGGCGGCGATGGTGCAGACCTTGACGAAGTCGCGCCGGGAGAGGCTGGGGGACTCGGTCACCGCGGACGGGGCCAGCATGTCGGGCCTCCTTTCGCGGGCGCCCACAGGCCCGCACAGGTGGACCGATGATGAGGTCGCGAGCAGGATTGCTCGCATTGATCGCGAGCAAGAGGCGCATGTCCTGCGCGAAAAAACCGAAACGGTCCGTGGTGGCGGACCGTTGCGAGGTAGCTAACTTGGGTGCGTCCGGGTCACCGATCTCCCCGGCCGGGGTGTTTCACACCCGTACGAGGGACGCCGGCGCGCCGCCCACCTTCTAGGGATCGCCGGCCGCGCGCTCCGGGCGAGGGCGCAGGTCGATGCCGAGGAGATCGAGGATCCCCTCGATGAAGGTGAGCGGGTGGGGCGGGCAGCCGGGGAGGTAGAGGGACGGCACCTCCCGGTCGAGGAAGGCGCGGTCGAGCGCCTCCGAGCGCGCGTAGGGCCCGCCGGAGATGGCGCAGGCGCCGAAGGCGACGACGAAGCGCGGCGCCGGCATCGCCGCCCAGCAGAGCTCGAGCGCGTCGCGCATCGCCGCGGTGAGCGGGCCGCTCAGCACCAGCGCGTCGGCGTGCCGGGGGGAGGCCACGAACTCGATGCCGTACCGGCCGAGGTCGAAGTTGACGTTGCCGAGCGCGTTCAGCTCGAGCTCGCAGGCGGCGCAGCCGCCGCTGGAGACCGAGCGGAGGCGGAGGGAGCGGCCGAAGCGTCGCGCCAGCGCGGCGGCGACCGCGACCGAAGGCGGGGCGCCGCCCTCGCGGAGGAGGAGCCCGGCGCGGGTGCCGGAGGCCATCCGGTGCTCGCCGGTGAGCTCGATCCGCCCGGCGCCGCAGGCCTCGGCGCAGCCGCCGCAGAGGACGCACCGCCCGAGGTCGAGGGTGAGCGGCGCCAGGGCGATCGCCTCGGTCGGGCAGGCGTCGGCGCAGCCCCGGCACCCGTCGTCGCACCCGCCGGCGCGCAGCACCGGGAGCCCCCGGAACCCCGGCGGCGTGGCCCGCCGCAGGTCGGGGAGGTACTGGCGCCCCTGCGACCAGCGCTGGCGGAGCGCCCTCAGCACGGCCGGATCCCGGTCACAGGTCGCTCCCGCAGTAGGAGAGGTCGAAGCTCTTGTTGCAGATCGGGAAGTCGGAGATGGCGGCGCCGCGCACGGCGAGCGCGAGGCCGTGCCAGTTGCGGAGGGACGGGTCCTGGATCCGCAGCGCGCAGGGGCGGCCCGCCGCGTCGGTCTCCAGGGCGTGGACCACCTCGCCCCGCCAGCTCTCGCGCACCGCGACGGCGAGGGCGCGCGGCGCGAGGGGGCCGACCGGGGCCGCGGCGCGCTCCAGCGCCGGGTGGAGGTCGAGCAGGGCCCGGATCCAGGCGACGGAGGCGTCGATCTCGCGGAGGCGGACGCGCGCCCGGGCCTCGCAGTCGCCCGCCGCCTCGACGACGCTGGCCACCGGGAGGCGCGCGTGGAGCGCGCCCGGGAGGCGGGTGCGCACGTCGAGGTCGACGCCGCTCGCGCGCGCCGCGAGGCCGACCAGCCCGAGCTCGAGCGCCTGGGCCCGGGTCACCGTGCCGGTGCCGCGGAGGCGGTGGGCGACGCTCGCCGAGGCGAGGAGCCGGTCGTTGGCGATGGCGACGTCCCGCTCCACGAGCGCCAGGCTCTCCCGGAGGGCGGCGGCGCCCGCGGCGTCGACCGGGGCGCGGAGCGCGCCGGGGCGGACCCAGCCGCGCCCGAAGCGGTTCCCGCAGAGGCGCTGGGTGGCGTTGATCACCGTCGTCCGGAGCCGGCCGTAGGTGGAGGTCCCCTGGAGGAAGGCGACGTCGCCGGTCAGGCCGGCGAGGCCGGCGAGGTGCATCCCGATCCGCTCGAGCTCCAGCCCGAGCGCGCGGGAGGCCTCCAGCGCCGGCGCCGGCTCCAGGCCGGCGAGCGCCTCGAGCGCTGCGGCGTGCGCCCAGGCGTGGGCCACGCTCGCGTCGCCGGCGATCGTCTCCACCAGCGGCGTCGCGGTCCGGGGGTCGCGCGCGGCCAGGAGGCGCTCCACCCCCCGGTGCTGCCAGCCGAGCTGGATCTCGAGGTGGTGGACGGTCTCCCCGAGGCAGGTGAAGCGGAAGTGGCCCGGCTCGATCACCCCGGCGTGGACGGGGCCGACCGCCACCTCGTGGGCGCCCCTCCCCACGACGCGGTGGAAGGGGTAGGCGAGCAGCGCCGCGGGCGCGCCGCGGGGGAAGCGGACCGGCTTGAGCCACGGGTGGTCGTGGGGCTTCACCCCGTGGGCCTCGAAGATCTCCCGCTCGAAGACGTGGAGCGCCGGGAAGCTCCGGGTGAGGGAGTGGAACCCGGGGGCCCGCGGGACGTCGGCGCGGAGGGCGACCAGGCGCCCCTCGGCCTCGAGCACCGCGGTGAGAGTGAGCTGCTCCGGGTCGGCGGCCGGCTGGCCGTACCAGGTCACCGCCCGGGCCCCGCCGGCGAGCGCGGCGCGGAGCCCCGCGAAGAACTCCCGCGGGGCGAGCGCGGCGCCGTCGAGCGGCACCAGGAGGGTCGGGGAGGTCACCCGCCCCCCACGCTGGCGGCGACCCGCCGGAAGAGCTCGCTGACCGGCGCCGGGAGGTAGATCCCCATGGCCACCAGGCAGGCGAGGAAGAAGAGCTTCGGCAGGAGGGCCGGGAGCGGCTGGCTGGCCCAGTCGACCCGGCGGCGGGGCTCGCCCCAGATCATGGGGAAGACCGCGCGGCCGGTGGCGACGAAGGTGACGGTCAGGACCGCGCCGAAGGCGGCGAAGACGGCGTACCGCGCGGTGGCGAAGAGCCCGCTCATGATCACCAGCTCGCCGAGGAAGCTGCCGAAGGGCGGGAGGCCGAGGAGGGCGAAGGTGCCGACGGTGAAGAAGAGGCCGCTGTAGGGCATGTCCTGGAGGAGCCCCGAGACCTCCCGCACGTCCTCGGTGCCGTAGTGCGCCTCGATCTTCCCGGCGGTGAGGAAGAGGATCGACTTGATGAAGGCGTTGCTCACCGCGTAGAGGACGACGCCGTAGGCGGCCGCCGGCCCGACGCCGAGGCCGATGGCGATCACCCCGCCGTGGGTCAGCGCGGCGTGGGCGATGAGGCGGGTGTAGTTCCGGGTGACCACGATCCCCAGCGCCGAGGCCGCCATCGTGGCCAGCCCCAGGGTCACCAGCACCGGGCCGGCGATCCCCTGGCCGGCCGGGCCGAAGACCTGCAGGACCCGGAGGAGCGCCACCAGCGCGACGTTGAACTGGACGGCGGCGAGGAGGACGGTCACCGCCGGCGGCCCCGCGTGGTAGGTCTCCGGCAGCCAGGTGTACATCGGCGCCAGCCCCAGCTTGGTGCCGTAGCCGAGGAGGACGAGCGCGATCCCGAGCCGCGCCCAGGTCCCCGGCGGCCGCCGCGCCACCCCGGCGAGCGCGTCGAGGAAGAGGCCGGGGGCGGCGCCGCCCTCCTCGAGCCCCCGCGCGATGCAGGCGAGCCCCAGCGCCGCCAGCGCCAGGCCGATGGTGGAGAAGAGGAAGTAGGTCCAGGAGGCGCGCAGCCGCGCGGCGCTCCCGCGGTGCTGGATCATGGGGACGGCGACCAGCGTCGTCACCTCGAGGAGCGCCCAGGCGGCGACCAGGTGGGCCGAGAGGATGGCGAGGGTCGCCGCCGCCATGAAGGCCAGGGCCAGCGCCACCAGCCGCTCGATCCCCTCGCGGAAGCCGGGCGTGTCGCGGACCCGCGTCCAGAGGTAGGCGGCCACCCCGAGGAAGACCAGGTCGATCACCAGGAGGAAGAGGCGGGAGGTGGCGTCGAGCGTGAACCACCCGCCGCCCAGGGAGACGGCGACGTCGGGGGGGGAGCCGAAGGCGAGGGCGAGCGCCAGCGCGGCGTCGGCCGCGGCCACGAGGCCGAGCAGCGCCACCGCGCGCGCGCGGGCGGCGGGCAGCGGCGCCAGGAGCGCCCCGAGGGCGGGGAGGAGGGCGGGGAGCAGCCCGATCACGCGGGGTCCCCCGGAGGCGCGGCGACGGCCCCCGGCGCCGCCGCGAGCCTGCGCAGGAAGCG
>JAJXSQ010000263.1 GCA_021784495.1 Myxococcales bacterium
GGACGCGCGGTCCCTCCTCGCCGAGGCGCGCGCGCTCGAGGCGAGGGCCGAGGCCGAGGTGCTCGAGCGGGCGCCGGTGGTGCTCGCGACGCTCACCGGGCTCGACGGCGGCGCGCTCGCCGGCCGTCGCTTCGACCTCGCCGTCGTCGACGAGGCGACCCAGGCGACCGAGCCGGCGACCTACCTCGCGCTCCTGCGCGCCGACCGGGCGGTCCTCGCCGGCGACCACCTCCAGCTCCCGCCGACCGTCCTCTCGGCCGAGGCGGCGGCGGGCGGGCTGGGGCGCTCTCTCTTCGAGCGGCTCGCCGACCTCCACGGCGCCGCCGCGATGGTCACCCTCGCCGAGCAGCGGCGGATGCACGAGGAGATCATGCGCTTCCCCTCCGAGGCGCTCTACGGCGGCCGGCTCCGGGCCCACCCCTCGGTCGCGCGCCGGGCGCTCGACGCCGCCCCCTTCGAGCTGGTCGACACCTCCGGCCGCGGCTTCGAGGAGGCGACGCCGGAGGGGTCGGAGAGCCGCGAGAACGAGGGGGAGGCGGCGCTCTGCGCGGCGGAGGTGGAGCGGATCCTGGCGCTCGGCGTGGCGCCGGGGGAGGTCGCGGTCATCGCGCCCTACGAGGCCCAGGTGCAGCGGCTCCGGGCGCTGCTGGCGGCGCGGATCGAGGCGGGGCTCGAGGTCGACACCGTCGACGGGTTCCAGGGGCGGGAGAAGGAGGCGGTGGTCGTCTCGCTCGTCCGCTCGAACCCCGGGGGGGAGGTCGGCTTCCTCGCCGACGTCCGCCGCCTGAACGTCGCGCTCACCCGCGCGCGCGCGAAGCTGGTCGTGGTCGGCGACGGGGCGACGGTGGCGCGCCACCCGTTCCTCGCCCGGCTCCTGGAGCACGCCCAGGCGACCGGCGCCTGGCGGAGCGCCTGGGATCGGTGAGCCGGGGCGCGGTTGCGGTATCATGGCCTCCCGGGGCGCCCCCGCGCTCCCTTCGATCGCGCCATGCCCCGCCTCGCCGCCGCCCTCGCGCTCGCCGCCCTCGCCGGGTGCAACCCGACCATCACCGGCGACGGCGTCCTCGGCGAGCAGGACTTCACCGTCGGCCCCTTCACCGGCGTCCACGTCGGCCTCGGGATCGAGGCGACGGTGACCGCCGGGGCGTCGCCGCAGTCGGTGCGGCTCCTCGGCGACGAGAACGTCCTCCCCTTCATCGGCGTGACCGTCTCGGGGAACGTGCTCACGACGACGCTCCACGACACCGGCTCGGTCACGAGCCAGCACCCGCTCCAGCTCGTGGTGGCGGTCCCGTCGCTCGACGCCGTCACCGCCGACGGGGTGGCCGCCTCGAGCGGCGTCCAGACGCTGGTGACCGCGAGCGGCGTCGCGGCGCCGTCGCTCGCCGTCGCGGCGACCGGCGGAGGCCAGGTGGTCGTCGCCGGCGCGGGCGGGTCCGCCGAGACCGTCACCCTCTCCGGCGGCGCCACCTACGACGGCTCGGCCTACCCGGCGGCGGCGGCGGCGGTGGATCTCTCCGGCGGCTCGCAGGCGAGGCTCGAGGTCTCGGGGGTGGTGAGCGGCAACGTCTCCGGACAGAGCGCGGTCCTCGTCTCGGGCGGCGGTCTCTGCACCGCCACGGTCGGGGCCGGCTCGTCCTGCGCCCCGGCCCCATGAGCCGCTGCGTCCCCCCTCCGGCCCCCGGGCGGGTGGGGCCGCGCCGCGCGACCTCCTCGACAGGGGTCCTCCTTGACCCGGGTCGCCGCTGAACCCGTCCCGCCCTGCCGAATCTCAGGGGCCGCCCCGGGCCCCCTGCTTGCAACCACGTTGGCCGACCGCGTCACGCCGTGAGGGGGCGACCGGACACCGATGACCACCGTCGATCACGCCGCCGTCTTCGTCCGGGTTGCCGGCGACCGCTTCGCGGCGGTCGAGCGGCTCGTCTGCGCGCTGCCGCGCCTCCTCGGGCCGGCGCTCGCCGAGTGCGACCTCGGCTACCGGATCTCGTCGCGGTACCTCGTGGCGGTGCTGCGGCTCGCCCACGAGGCGGCCGACGATCGCGCGGCCGACCGGATCGCCTACTGGACGGCGCGGGCCGGGGGGCGGGCCAGCTCGCTCGCCGCCATGGCCGAGGCCGAGCGGCGGTCCTTCGACGCCCAGTTCAACCTGTGCGAGCTGCGGGCGACGCACGTCGCGCCGGCCGCGCTCTTCGAGGCGAGCGGCCGGCTCTTCACCGACGCCGGCGCGCCGGCCGGGCGCCGGCGCAACCCGACCGACCGTCCCTTCCTGGGGATCGACGTGGGCGGGCCGGGCTGGGAGGGGGTGACCTACCTCCCCGGGCCGCGCCACCTCTTCGTCGCCGCGCCGATCTCGCCGCCGCTGGGGGACGAGATCCCGATGGTCTTCCGGGTCCCGGGGATGGAGCGGACGGTGGGGGTGACGGCGACGGTCGCCGCGGTCCGCTCTCCGGCCGAGGCCGCGCCGGGGAAGCCGGCGGGGTACGAGCTGTCGATCGCCGGCGCCCCCGCGCAGGTCCTCACCGCGGTCGCGGCCCGCGCCCCGAGCGCGGCGTCGGCCTTCCGGGCGGCGCCGCGCTACGCGGTGAAGGCGCCGGTGAAGGTGATCCCGGTCGGTCCGCCCCCCGCGCCGGAGGCGGCGCCCCCCGGCGCGGCGGAGGGCGCGGCCGCCGCCGTGGCGCCGGGCGCCCACGCGGTGATCGAGTACGCCTCCGACAGCGAGCTCGAGGCCGACTTCGTGTCGAACCTCTCGCAGGGCGGCGCCTTCATCCGCTCGGGCCACCCTTCGCCGGTCGGCTCCGAGCTGACCCTCGACCTGCGCCTCCCCAACGGCTCCGAGCTGCGCGCGCGCGCGACCGTCGCCTTCGTCGACGGCAACGGCATGGGCGTCCGCTTCACCCTCGACGGCGAGGGCGACGCCGCGCTCCAGGCGGCGATCGCCCACATCTCGGCGCGCGGCCGCCGCGCGCTGGTGGTCGAGGACGACGCGCTCACCCGGCGGATGCTCGCCGACGCCCTCGCCGAGCGCGGCTTCGAGGTGCTCACCGCCGCCGACGGCCAGGAGGGGCTGCGGGTGATCTCCGAGGAGCTGCTCGGCCTCGACCTCCTGCTGACCGACATCCACATGCCCGGGATGGACGGCAAGGCGCTGGTCGAGACGATCCGGCGGGCCGGCGGCGAGTCGGAGCTGGCGATCGTGGTGGTCACCGCGCGGCTCGAGCCGGGGGTCGAGACGGTGCTCGAGCGGGCCGGCGCCGACGCGGTGCTCGACAAGGTCCTCGGCGCGGAGCTGGTCGCCCAGGCGGCAGACGCCGTCCTCGAGCGCAAGCGCGGCGGCGGCGCCGCGCGGTAGGGCCGGCGCCGCGCGCGGCGAGCGCCGCGCCGGCTCGAGCGCAAAGGTCGCGGGCCCGCGGCGCCGGGGTGGCGGCGGCGCGAGGGGGACGCGCCGGAGGTCGCCTCGGAGGATGCCCGGCCCTGCACCGGTCCTGCACCGGGCGGCCGGGAGGCTCACCGGAGTCCGCGGGCCGGACCAAGGTCCGCGCGGCGGACTGCGCGCCGGCGCGCGCCCGCACGAATTGGCTGCGGGGCAGCGATTCCGCGACATCCCGTCAGGCACACGCGCCTTGCACCCTGGGCGCGGCCATGGTCAAAGATCGGGTCGCACTCATCGTGACGCAGGCGGGAGGGAGCGCCACATGGCGTCGATCGGCGCGCTGACGATCTGGCTCGCGCTCGCGCTCGCCGGCGCGGGGGACGGTGCCGGGGACGGGGACGGGGACGGCCGGCTCCTCCTCTGCCGCGCGACGGTGGCCGGCGACGGCGCGCTCGCCCGGCCGGAGGCGGTCATGGAGGCGGGCAGGTCGGCGCCGCGCCGCTTCCTCGACTACGGGGTCGGCTGCGAGTCGCCGAGCGAGGCGGCGCGCGCGGCGCGGCGCGCCGGGCTCGCCCACGCCGTGGCGGCGGTCGCCGAGGGGCGCGCGGAGGGGAGCGTCTACCGGATCACCCTCGCCGGGGTCGCGGACGGGCCGCTCGGGGAGCGGGAGCTCGTCGTCGCGCCGGGGGAGGACGCGGTCGGCCCGCTGCGGGCGGCCCTCCTCGAGCTCGGCGCGCTCGCCGGGCGGGGCGCGGCGGGGACCGAGGGGGGCGCCGGGCCGGCCCCTGGCGAGCCGGCCCCGGG
>JAJXSQ010000264.1 GCA_021784495.1 Myxococcales bacterium
AGGGGGACGAGGAGGCCGCCCGGGGGCGCGGTCTCGGGCTCGGCGAGGAACCCGGCGAGCGCCTCGGCCGCCGCGCCGCCCGGCTCCGGAGGTCCGGCGCCGGCGCGCGGGGCCCACCCGGCGCCGTCGCCCGCCGGCGGGACCCACCCGTCCACGCCCGGCGAGAGGAAGGCTCGCAGGTCGAGCCCCTCGACCAGCTCCATCGCCAGGAAGGTGAAGCCGTCGTGGACGCCCGTCCCGAAGACCCGGACCACGTTCGGGTGGTCGAGCCGCCGGAGGACCGCGAACTCGCGGGCCATCCGCCGCGCGGCGCGCGGGTCGACGAGCGGTGCCGGCCCGAGGAGCTTCACCGCCGCCGGCAGGCCGCTCTCGCGGTGGCGCGCGCGGTAGACGATCCCCGTCCCGCCGCGGCCGATGACCGACAGGATCTCCCACGGGCCGACGGAGCGGGGAGCCACCGCCGGAGCATAGGAACGGTCGATCCGCGGGGTCAAACGGCGCCGCCCCGGACCCGTCGCCGCCCGGCGCGGCCGTGCTATAGACCCCGGGTGCCGGAGCCGACTCCCACCCCCGCCGACCTCGAGGCGCGCGTCCGGGCCCGACCGCTGCCGCGCCACGTGGCGATCATCATGGACGGGAACGGCCGCTGGGCCGAGGCGCGGGGGCTGCCGCGGGTGGCCGGGCACCGCGAGGGGGCGGAGGCGGTGCGCGCCGTGACCCGCGCCGCCCGGCGCCTCGGGATCGAGGCGCTCACCCTCTACGCCTTCTCGCTGCAGAACTGGGATCGCCCCGCCGACGAGGTCGAGGCGCTCATGCTCCTCCTCGTCGACTTCCTGGAGTCGGAGCGGGCCGAGATGATGGAGAACGGGATCCGGCTCCACGCCATCGGCGACCTCGCCCGCCTCCCCCCGCCGGTGCGCGCCCGCCTCGACGCGGTCATGGGCGCGACCGCGGCGAACCGGGGGATGGTCCTGACGCTCGCGCTCTCCTACGGCGGCCGCGAGGAGCTCGTCCAGGCGGCGCGGGCCGCCGCGGCCCGGGGCGGGGAGATCGACGCGGCGGCGATCGAGGCGGGGCTCTGGACCCGCGGCCTGCCCGAGCTCGACCTGCTCGTCCGCACGAGCGGCGAGCTCCGGATCTCGAACTTCCTCCTCTGGCAGGCCGCCTACGCCGAGCTCCTCTTCACCCCGGTCCTCTGGCCCGACTTCCGCGACGCCGCCCTCCTGCAGGCGCTCGCCGACTTCCAGGGGCGGGAGCGGCGCTTCGGCCTCACCCGCGCGCAGCTCGAGGCCAGGAGCGACCGGGAGTGAGATCCATGGACGCGAAGGGCCGGCGCAACCTGGTCCAGCGGGTCGCCTCGGCGCTCGTCCTCCTCCCGGCGGCCGCCTGGCTCGCCTGGCTCGGCGGGTGGTCCTTCGCCCTCCTGGTGGCGGTCGCGGCCGGCGTCTGCGCGGCGGAGCTGCTCGGGATGTGGGGCCCGCTCGCCGGCGCGGAGCGGCTCGGGGTGGCGGTGGCGGCCCTGGTCCCGCTCCTCGCGTCGGTGGCGCGCCCCGGCGAGCTCCTCCCGCCCGGCGCCGGCCCGGTGCTGGCGGTGGCGACCGTCGCCCTCCTCTCGCTCCTCCTCCTCCGCCACGCCGACATGGCGGCGGTGCCGGCGCGGGCCGGCCGGATCGCCCTCGCCTGGCTCTACGTCGGCCTCCTGCCGGCCTCGGTCGTCGCCCTCCGGCGCGACGTGGGCGCGGCCGGGGTGGCGATGCTCTTCGCCGTCACCTTCGCGAACGACACCGCGGCGTACTTCGCCGGCCACCTCCTCGGCCGGCACCGGCTCTACCCGAGCGTGAGCCCCAACAAGACCTGGGAGGGGTTCGCGGGCGGGGCCGCCGGGAGCGTCGCCGGGGCGCTCGCCGTCCGCGCCTGGCTCCTCCCCGGGCTCGGGCTCGGCGCGGCGCTGGTGATCGGGGTAGGGGGCGCCTTCCTCGGGCCGCTCGGAGACCTCTCGGAGTCGCTCCTGAAGCGGGCCGCCGGGGTGAAGGACTCCTCGCGCCTCATCCCCGGCCACGGCGGGCTGCTCGACCGGATCGACGCCCTCCTCTTCGTCGCGCCCTGGATCTACGTCGTGGTCATCGCGCTCGCGGTCCGGTGAGGCGCGGCCGGGGCACGTGCTAGGTTCCCCCGCGATGCAGCGGCTCGCCATCCTCGGCTCGACCGGCTCGATCGGCGTCCAGGCGCTCGACGTCGTGGCCCGCTTCCCGGGGCGCTTCGAGGTGGTGGGGCTCGCGGCGCACCGGAACGTGGAGCGGCTCGCGGAGCAGGCCCGGGCCTTCCGCCCGCGCTTCGTCGCCGTCGCCGACCCGGCCGCGGCCGGGCGGCTCCGGCCCCTGCTGCCCCCGGGCACCGAGCTCCTCCAGGGCGACGACGGGGTCGCGGCGCTCGCCGCCCACCCCGAGGTGGAGCTCGTGCTGGCGGCCATCGCCGGCGGCGCCGGGCTGCGCTCCACCGCCGCCGCGGTCGAGGCGGGGAAGTGGATCGGCCTCGCCAACAAGGAGTCGCTGGTCCTCGCCGGCGAGGTGATCATGCGGCGCGCCGCCGAGCGGGGCGCGACCATCGTCCCGGTCGACAGCGAGCACTCGGCCATCCACCAGTCCCTCCTCGGCCACAACCGGGGGGAGGTCCGGCGGCTCCTGCTCACCGCCTCGGGCGGGCCGCTCCGGACCGTCCCGGCCGCGGAGCTCCCCGGGGTGACGCCGGCGCGGGCGCTGCGCCACCCGACCTGGTCGATGGGCGACAAGATCACCATCGACTCGGCGACCCTCATGAACAAGGGGCTCGAGGTGATCGAGGCCCGCTGGCTCTTCGACGTCGAGGCGCGCCGGATCGACATCCTCGTCCACCCCGAGTCGGTGGTGCACTCCATGGTCGAGTACATCGACGGCTCGGTGGTCGCGCAGCTCGGCGTCTCCGACATGCGGGGCCCCATCAGCTACGCGCTGGGCCAGGGCTCGCGCCTCGCCCTCGACCTCGCGCCGCTCGACCTGGCCCGCCTCGGCCGGCTCACCTTCGAGCCGCCCGACCCGGAGCGCTTCCCGGCCTTCACCCTCGCCTACCGCGCCCTCGAGCTCGGCGGCGTCGCGCCGGCGGTGCTCTCCGGCGCCGACGAGGCGGCGGTGGAGGCCTTCCTCGGCGGGCGCTGCCGCTTCACCGAGATCGCCGCGCTCTGCGCCGACGTCCTCGAGGCCCACCCCCCGGCGCCGCTCCGGACGGTGGAGCAGGCGATCGCCGCGAGCGACTGGGGGAAGCGCGAGGCCGCGCGGCGGGTTATGAAGGGTTGAGCCCCGCCGGGGCCGCGCGCGCACATGGTCGACGTCCTCTTCAAGACCGGCTCGGTGGTGGTCCTGCTCGGCGGGCTGATCTTCGTCCACGAGCTGGGCCACTTCCTCGTCGCCAAGCTGCTCCACGTGAAGGTGGTCCGCTTCTCGATCGGCTTCGGGCCGAAGATCGCCGGCTTCGTCCGCGGCGAGACCGAGTACCGGATCGCCGTGCTCCCGCTCGGCGGCTACGTCAAGATGGCGGGCGAGGACCCGACGCAGGAGGTGCCGCCCGAGGACCGCGGCCGGGGCTTCCTGGAGCAGGCCCCCTGGAAGCGGCTGGCGATCGCCTTCGCCGGCCCGGGGATGAACATCCTCTTCCCCTTTTTCGTCTACGTGGCGCTCGCGCTCGCCCAGAACGGGGAGCGGGTGCCGGGGCCGGTGGTCGGGACGGTCTCCCCCGGCTCTCCCGCGGCGCGGGCCGGCCTCGCGACCGGCGACCGGATCCTCTCGGTCGGCGCGCCCGGCCTCCCCGCCCACCCGGTCCGCTACTTCAGCGACCTGCGCGACCTCGTCTCGCCCCACCCCGGCGCGCCGCTCGAGTTCAAGGTCCGGCGCGGGCCGCGGGAGCTCTCCCTGGAGATCACCCCGGCGGCCGAGGACGACTCGAACCCGGTCGAGGTCCGCCAGCGCGGCGTCATCGGGGTCACCCCGACCTACCCCGCGGCGCTGGTCGCGCCGGCGGCGCCGGGCGGCGCCGGGCCGGTCGAGCCGCTCGACCTCGTCACCCGGGTGGACGGGGCCGAGGTCCGGAACGCCGGCGAGCTGACCGCCGCGCTCGCGCGCGCGCGCTGCGCGGC
>JAJXSQ010000265.1 GCA_021784495.1 Myxococcales bacterium
CCGATCTGCGCTCGCCGGCTTCGGTCACCGGCGCCGCCCCCGCCCCGCCCGCGCCTGCCGGCGCGGGCCGGTGACCGGCCGCGGCGCCCCGGTGTCGGCGGGCTGGAGGTCGGGGCGAGCCGGCACGTCCAGCGACACCAGCTCGATCCCGAGCACCTGGGCGTGCTCGAAGATCCGGTCGTCCCGGTAGAACTCGCCGAAGACGATCCGGCGCGCCCCGGAGTTGGCGATCAGCTTGAAGCAGGGCCAGCAGGGGGAGGCGGTCGTGTAGATCGTGGCCCCGTCGATCGCCACGCCGTTCCTGGCGGCCTGGATGATGGCGTTGGCCTCGGCGTGGACCGTCCGGACGCAGTGGCCGTCCTCCATCATGTGGCCGGCGTCGGAGCAGTGGGGGAGGCCGCGGATCGAGCCGTTGTAGCCGGTCGAGAGGATGGTCTTGTCCCGCACCAGGAGGGCGCCGACGTGCTTGCGATCGCAGGTGGCCCGGGTCGCGACGACCCGCGCGATGTTCATGAAGTACTCGTCCCAGGTGACTCGCGTCTCCATCGATCCCCTCCGGCGTGCCCGGCCACCGAGCATCGTACCCCAAGCCCGCTCGCCGGCGGGGCGGCGGCGAGGAACTCACACCCGGAGAAACCGCCGTAGTACCCTGCGCGCATGGATCCGCGCGCCACCGACGCGATCATCGGGATCGATCTGGGGACGACCAACTCCTGCGCCGCGATCGCGACCGGCGACGGGCAGGTGACGCTCATCCCCTACCGGGGGGGGGATCCGATCGTCCCCTCCGTCTTCGCGATCGACGACAAGGGGCACGAGCTCGTCGGCCACGAGGCGAAGCGCCAGTGGCAGCTCAACCCGCGCAACACCCTCTACGCCACCAAGCGGCTCATCGGCCGGGCGCCCCGGGACGAGATCGTGGAGACCGTCCAGCGCTCGGTCCAGTACCGGATCCACGCCGGCGAGCGGAACGACGTCGCGGTGGACTGCCACGGGCAGGCCTTCCAGGCGCACGAGATCGCCGCCAAGATCCTCCACAAGATCCGGGACGTGGCCTCCGATCACCTCGGGTTCAAGGTGTCGCGGGCGGTGGTCACCGTCCCCGCGTACTTCACCGACCGGCAGCGGCAGGCGGTCAAGGAGGCGGGGCGGCTCGTCGACCTCGAGGTCGTCCGGATCATCAACGAGCCGACGGCCGCCGCGCTCGCCTACGGCATCGGCAAGCGCCTCCAGGAGCGGATCCTGGTCTACGACCTGGGCGGCGGCACCTTCGACGTCTCGGTCATCGAGATCCGCGACCGCGTCTTCGAGGTGAAGGCCACCGGCGGCGACATCTTCCTCGGCGGGATCGACTTCGACGACGCCATGATCCGCCACCTGCTCCAGGACTTCCGGTCCCGGCACGGCATCGATCTCGCCGGGGATCCGGTGGCGATGCAGCGGATCCGGGACCTGGTCGAGCGGACCAAGATCGATCTCTCTTCGCGGTCCGAGGTCCCCTTCTCCATCCCCTTCATCACCATGACCGCGCAGGGCCAGCCGCTCAACCTGGAGTGCCGCTTCGACCGCGCGACCCTCGAGCAGCTGACCCGGCCGCTCGTCGACCGGACCCTCCAGATCGTGGGCGGCGTCATGGTCGACGCCGGGCTCACCGCCACCGACATCGACGAGGTGATGCTCGTCGGCGGGCAGACGAGGATGCCGGCGGTCCAGGAGCGGATCACCCGGTTCTTCGGCAAGCCGCCCTCGAAGGGCGTCCACCCCGACGAAGCGGTGGCCATCGGCGCCGCGCTCTACGGGTGGTCCCTCCAGGAGCGGAGCGACCTGAAGCTCCAGCTCCTCGACGTGATCCCCATGGCGATCGGGATCGAGCAGGCGGGGGGAGACCTGCACGTCGTCTTCCCGCGGAACGCCCCCATCCCCAACGCGCGCGCCATCTCCGCCACCACCTCCGAGGCGGGGCAGACCGAGCTGGTGGTGCGGATCTTCCAGGGGGACCAGCCGGAGACGGCCCGGGACGAGCTGCTCGGCGAGTTCACCTTCAGCGGCGTCCGGCCGGGCGCGCCCGGCGAGGCCCGACTCGAGATCCTCTTCGAGGTGAGCGTCGAGGGCATCCTCTCGATGAGCGCGCGCGACCTCGAGAGCGGGCGTCAGATGAAGACGACGGTGCGCGTCGCCTCGGCCTGATCGTCCGGGCCCCGCCGGTCAGCGGCGGCCGCCGAAGCCGCCGCCGTGGCTCGCGCTGAACCCGCCGCCGGCGTGGCCGCCGCCGTAGCCGCCGCCGTGGCTCGCGCTGAACCCACCGCCGGCGTGGCCGCCGCCGGAGCCGCCCCGGAAGCCGCCCGTCCCGCCGGCGCTCCGGTAGGCGGAGGCGCCCGCGCTCGACCGGTTGCCGCCCCAGCCGCTCCACGAACCGGTCCTCGCGCCGCCCCAGCCGCTCCCGCCCGCGTTGGTGCTCGCCTCGGCGCCCCCCCACCGCTGGCTCACCGGTGCGCGGGCCGGCGCCGACGATCGGGGCGCCGTCGCGTAGGCGCGCTCCTGCGCGGTGAAGGACCCGCCCGATCCCCAGCCTCCCCAGCCCCTCGTCGCGCCTCCCCAGCTCCCACCCTGCGCCTCACCGAGCCCACGTCCGCCCGGGCCACCGGACGCCGGACCGACCCCACGCCCCTGACCGAAGCCGCCCGACGCCGGACCGACCCCACGCCCCTGACCGAAGCCGCCCGACGCCGGACCGACCCCGCGCCCCTGACCGAAGCCGCCCGACGCCGGACCGACCCCGCGCCCCTGACCGAAGCCGCCCGACGCCGGACCGACCCCGCGCCCCTGACCGAAGCCGCCGGGGCCTGGCCGCGCCTCGGGGCGGAAGACGCCGATCTCCCCGGGCCTCCCGGTTCCGACCCCCGGCGCGGAGGCGTTCACCAGGCGGACCGGCGAGATGGGCCTCCCGGCCCGCTCGGAGATGAACTGGGAGGGGGGCCCACCCCAGGCGGGCGCGGTCCGCCCCTCGAAGCCGACGCCGGGCCGGTACCCCGCGCCGGCGCCCGGACCGTACGGGAGCGGGCGCGCCGGGGCGGCGGCGGTCGCGCCGAACCACTGCGGCGCGTAGGCCGGCGCGTACGCGGCGCCGTAGACCGGCGTCCCGCAGAACGTCGCGGTGGGCATGAAGTTCCAGTAGTACGGGGAGCCGTAGGTGGCCGCGTAGATCGACATCCCGGGGCCGAGGGGCGCCCACCCGACCACGTCGCCGCTGTAGCGCCACGAGACCCAGGCCGGCGCCCACTGGCTCCCCGGCACCCAGAGCCAGCCGTTCCCGCCGCCCCAGGCCCAGCGGCCGTAGTGGTAGGCGGCCCAGCCGAAGGGCTCGCTCGAGTTCCAGTACCAGCCCTCGTTGGTCCACTGCCAGTCGCCGTAGTAGTAGGGGCGCCAGCCCGGCGCCACCCGCGGCTGCCAGACCATCCCGTACTCCGGGCTGTTCATCCAGGTGCCGTAGCCGGCGAGCTGCGACTGGAAGGCGTCGATGCCGACGCCCCCGCCGTTGTCCAGCTCGACCGAGACGTCACCGCCGGCGTCCCCGTCGTCGTCGTACTGGGCGCGCGCCGCGACCGGGAGGAGGAGCGTGAGTCCGAGGCTCGCTGCGACGACGGTGCGTGGGAACATGGCATCCTCCGACCACCGGTGCCGGCGAGGCTGCCGGGAGCGGGTGGCCCGCAGATCGACCACCGAAGCATGGCGCGTACCACCCCGGAATCGCCGCCGTGACGGGGGCTTGCGCGGTCGGAGGGCGGTGCGGCGGCGGCACGGTGTGCCGGCGCGTCTCAGGCGAGCTTCTTCTCCTTCTCGAAGGAGAGGAGCGGCGGCTCGCGGTTCAGGATGACGCCGTCGGTGATCTTGCACTCCTTGACGCCGTCCCGGTACGGCACGTCGTACATGATGTCCAGCATCGCCTGCTCGAGGATGGCCCGGAGCCCGCGCGCACCCGACTTCCGCCGCATCGCCTCTCGCGCCGTCGCCCGGAGCGCCTCGCGGGTGAAGGAGAGCTTCACCTTCTCGAGATCGAACAGCTTCTGGTACTGCTTGACTAGGGCGTTCTTCGGCTGGGTCAGGATCGTCACCAGGTCGTCCTCGGTCAGGTCCGAGAGCGTGGCGATGAC
>JAJXSQ010000007.1 GCA_021784495.1 Myxococcales bacterium
CCGGGCCTCGGGGGAGAGCGCCGCCCTCGGCGGCGGGGCGAGCGCGGCGGCGCCGCCGCGCCCCTCGCCGGCGATCCGGGAGGGGAGCTCGGCGGCGCCGATGGTGAGGAGCGCCTCGAAGCGGCCGCGCGGCGGCGCCCCGATCGCGCCGCCGAGCGCCTGGGCCACCGCGCCGAGCTCCTGGGCCACCGTCGCGAACGCCCGCCGCTCGGCGTCGAACCGCTGGAGCTGGCAGCCGCCGCCGAGATCGCGCACCAGGCGGTAGGTGACCCGGTCGTTCCCGACGAGGGTGAGCCCGGCGCGCACCGGCCCGCTCCCGACCACCGCCCCGCCGCGGATCAGCGCATCGCCGTCGTCCGGCGCCGGGTACAGGAGCGCCTCGACGAGCCGGCGGAGCGCCGCGCCATCCGCCCCGATCACGTTGTAGCCGGGGCGGAGCGTGCTGCGCCCCCCGGCCGGCGCGACGCCGCGGATCCCCTGCGCGGCGAACTCGAGGAGGAGCACGGCGAGTGACTGTAGCGCCGACGCGACCCGGCTGGAAGACCGGGCCGCGCCGCCCGCCGCCCTAGGCGGGCGCGGGCGCGGAGGGCGCGGGCGCGGAGGCCGCGGGGGCGTCGGCCACCGGGCGGGCGCCGCTCCCCTCCTGCTGCGTCAGCCGGGCGGCCTTGCCCTGGAGGTCGCGCAGGTAGAAGAGGCGCGAGCGGCGGACCTCGCCGTGGCCGGTCACCTCGATCCGGTCGATGCGCGGGCTGTGGAGCGGGAAGATGCGCTCGACCCCGACGCCGTAGCTCACCTTGCGCACCGTGAAGGTGGCGCGGGGGCCGCCGGCGCGGCGGGCGATGACCACGCCCTCGAAGATCTGGATCCGCTCCTTGTCGCCCTCCTTGATCTTCGTGTGGACCCGGACGGAGTCTCCGGCCCGGAGCGCCGGGACGTCGGACTTCATGTACTTCGCCTCGATGGCGGCAATCGCGTTGCGCAGCATGGCTGTGTCGTCTCCTTGGAACTGCTCTTCTTACAACTCGTCGTCGTCCGCGTCGAGCAACCTCTGGTCGTCCTCGCCCAGCCCCGCCCGGGCGAGGAGATCGGGCCGCCGGTCGCGGGTGGCGCGCAGCGCCTCTCGCCGCCGCCACCGCTCGATGCGCCGGTGATCCCCCGACAGGAGGATCTCCGGAACCGCCCGGCCCCGGTACACCGGGGGCCGCGTGTACTGCGGGTGCTCGAGCAGCCGCTCGCGCCCCGCGAAGCTCTCCGCCCCGGCCGACGCCTCGTTTCCGAGGACGCCGGGGACGAGCCGCGCCGCCGCGTCGACCACGCAGAGCGCCGCCAGCTCGCCCCCGGTCAGCACGAAGTCGCCGACCGAGACCTCCAGGTCCACCGCCTCCATCACCCGCTCGTCCACGCCCTCGTAGCGCCCGCAGACCAGCACCAGGCGCCGCCGCGCCGCCAGCTCCTCGACGAGCCCCTGATCCAGCGGCCTCCCGCGGGGGCTCAGGAGGACGACCGTCGCGCCGGGCAGGCGCCCCCGGGCCGCCTCGATCGCCTCGGTGAGCGGCTCCGGCTTCATCACCATCCCGGCCCCGCCGCCGTAGGGCGCGTCGTCGGCCACCCGGTGCCGCCCGGCCGCGTGCTCGCGGACGTCCTCCACCCGCACCGAGATCGCGCCGCTCTCCCGGGCCTTGGCCAGGATGCTCTCCCCCAGGTACCCGGTGCACATCCGGGGGAAGAGCGTCAGGATCTCGACCTCGAGCTCGGCCACGGCGTCCTCAGCCCTCCTCGCCTCCGCCCGCGCCCCCGTCCTCCCCCGGCGCTCCCGCCGCGGGGCCGTCGAGCAGCCCCGCCGGCGGATCGACCACGATCCGCCCGCCGGCGAGGTCGACCTCGACGTAGGGCGCGAGCGGCACCAGCACCTCGCCGCGCTCGCCGGTGATCACCAGCACGTCCACCCCGCCGGTCGCGAGGAGGCCGGTGACCCGCCCCACCACCGCCCCCGCCGCGGTGACCACGGCGAGCCCCTCGAGGTCGGTCCAGTAGTGCGCCCCGGCCGGCGCCGCTCCGAGCGCGTCCCGGTCGGCGAGCACCTCGGCGCCCACCCGGCGCTCGGCGCCGCCCCGATCCGAGATCCCGGCGAGCTGCACCGCCCAGAGGCGACCCTGCGGCCGCGCCTCCAGGAGGTCCAGCGCCTCGTCCTGGTCGCCCCGCCGGAGGACCACCCGGTCCACCCGGGCCAGCCCGCCCGACGAGCCGCCGATCCCGAGCCAGCCCTTGAGGCCGATGGCCCGGGAGACCACGCCGAGCCGGACGAGCGCCACGGTCAGTCGACGACGTCGAGGACCGCGTGGCGGCCCCGACCCGAGGCGGCGGCGTCGAGGACGGTCCGGAGCGCGCGGACCGTCCGCCCTCCCCGGCCGATGACGCGCCCGACGTCTCCCGGCGCCACCCGCAGCTCCAGGACCGAGGTGCGGTCGCGCTCGACCACGTCGACCCGGACGTCCGCCGGACGCTCGACGAGCTGGCCAGCGAGCCAGAGGACGAGGTCGCGCACCGCCCCGACCTCAGGCCTTGGGAGGCGCCGGCGGCACCTGCCGGGCGCGCTTGATGAGCATCGAGACCGTCTGGCTGGGGCGCGCCCCGGCCTTGAGCCAGTGCTCGACCCGGTCGGCCTTGAGCTGGAGGAGCTCGGGCTTCCGCGTCGGGTCGTACATCCCGACGTCCTCGAGGTACTTCCCGTCGCGCGGCTTGCGCGAGTCGGTCGCCACCACGTGATAGAAGGGCGCCTTGTGCGTGCCCGCACGCGACAACCGCAGAACGACTGCCATGGGAACCTGCCTCCTCGGGCCCGCCCAGGGGCGCGCCGCGAAATTCGATCCGCTACCCGGCGACCGGCTCGGTCGCTGCGCCGCCGGCGGTGGCCGGGGTCCGCTCCACCAGCTCGATGACCGCCATCTCGGCGTTGTCGCCGGCGCGCCGGCCGACCCGGACGATCCGGGTGTAGCCGCCGGGCCGGGTCTTGAAGCGCTCGGCGATCGGGCCGAAGAGCTTCACCAGCACCTCCACGTCCCGGATGTCCCGGTGGACGAGGCGGCGCGCGTGCTGCGTGCCCCGCTTGGCCTGGGTGATCACCTTGTCGGCGATCCGCTTCAGCTCCTTGGCCTTCGGGGTGGTGGTGACGATCCGCTCGTGGCGCAGGAGCGACGTCACCATGTTCCTGAACATGGCGGTGCGGTGCTCGGTGGTGCGATCGAGCCGTCGGCCCGCGATCCGGTGCTTCATGGTCGTGTCTCCCTTCGGTGTCCGGGCGCGCTAGGCCTTGGCCGCCGCCGGTGCGGCGCGGGGCGGCCAGTTCTCGAGCTTCATGCCCAGGGAGAGCCCCATCTCGGCGAGGATCTCCTTGATCTCCTTCAGCGACTTCCGGCCGAAGTTCTTGGTCTTGAGCATCTCGGCCTCGGTCTTCTGGACCAGGTCGCCGATGGTCTTGATGTTCGCGTTCTGGAGGCAGTTCGCGCTCCGGACCGAGAGCTCGAGCTCGTCGACCGAGCGGAACAGGTTCTCGTTGAGCTTCTGCTCCTCCACCGGCTTCAGCTCCTCGACGGGCTCCTCGGCCTCGTCGAAGTTGATGAAGATGGAGAGCTGCTCCTTCACGATCTTGGCGGCGTAGGCCACCGCGTCGGCCGGCGCGACCGATCCGTCGGTCCAGACCTCGAGCGTCAGCTTGTCGTAGTCGGTCTGCTGCCCGACGCGGGCGTTGGTGACCTGGTAGTTCACCTTGCGGAGCGGGCTGAAGAGCGCGTCGATGGGGATGGTGCCGATGGGGGCCCCGGCCACCTTGTTCCGGTCGGCGGGGACGTACCCGCGGCCGCGCCGCGCCGTCATCTCCAGCCGCACCCGCCCCCCGTCGCTCACGGTGAACAGGTGGTGCCCGGGATTGAGCACCTCGACCTGGCCGTCGGCGATGATGTCGCCGGCCTTGATCTCCCGGGGGCCGTCCGCCTCGATGCGGAGGACCTTCACCTCGTTGGTGTGGATCTGGAGGAGGACCTCCTTGAGGTTGAGGATGATGTCGGTGACGTCCTCGGCCACCTCGGGGATCGTCTGGAACTCGTGCTCCACCCCCTCGATCTTCACCGAGGTGATGGCCGCGCCCTGGAGGCTCGAGAGGAGCACCCGGCGGAGCGAGTTCCCGAGGGTGATCCCGAAGCCGCGCTCGAGGGGCTCGGCGACGAACTTCCCGTAGGTGCTCGTCAGCGACTCCTGGTCGATGACCAGGCCGCGGGGCTTGATGAGGTCGCGCCAGTTCTTGCTGAGGATCGCTTCGGCTGACATGGGCTGACTCCTCGCCCGCCGCCCCCTCCCCTCGCCGCCCAGCCAGGCGGGTCGGGGCTCCGTGGGACGCGCGGTGCGTGTCGCGGGTGGGTTCGGGCTGCCTACTTCGAGTAGAGCTCGACGATGAGCTGTTCCTGGATCGGCATGGTGATGTCCTCGCGGGCCGGCGAGGTCCTCACGGTGCCCTTGAACGCGGCCTTGTCGAGCTCGAGCCAGCCGGGGACGCCGCGGCGATCCACCGCCTCGACCGCCTCGACGATCCGGACGACCTTCTTCGACCGCTCCTTGATCTCGACCTGATCGCCGACCCGGCAGAGGTAGCTGGCGATGTTCACCTTGCGGCCGTTCACCTTGAAGTGGCCGTGGCGGACGAGCTGCCGGGCCTCGTTGCGGGTGTCGGCGAAGCCGAGCCGGAAGACCACGTTGTCGAGCCGGAGCTCGAGCGTCTGGAGGAGGTTCTCGCCGGTCTTCCCCTTGCGCGCCGCCGCGTTGGCGTAGGCGTGGCGGAAGCCGGCCTCCAGGAGGCCGTACATCCGCTTCACCTTCTGCTTCTCGCGGAGCTGGACGCCGTACTCGGAGAACTTCACCCGCCCCTGGCCGTGCTGGCCCGGGGGGTACGGGCGGCGCTCGATCGCGCACTTGTCCGTGTAGCAGCGGTCGCCCTTCAGGTACATCTTCAGGTTCTCACGCCGGCAAAGCCGGCAGACGCTTTCGCAGTAGCGAGCCACGGTCGGTTCTCCTGATCAGACGCGGCGGCGCTTGGGCGGCCGGCAGCCGTTGTGCGGGATCGGGGTGACATCCCGGATGAGCGAGATCTTGAGCCCCGCGGCGGAGAGCGCCCGGAGGGCCGACTCGCGCCCGGCGCCCGGGCCCTTGACCACCACCGAGACGCTCTTGAGGCCGTGCTCCATCGCCTTCGCGGCCGCGTCGCCGGCGGCGACCTGCGCGGCGAACGGGGTCGACTTGCGCGACCCCTTGAAGCCGCGGGCCCCGGCGCTCGACCAGGAGATCACGTTCCCGGCCTGGTCGGTGATGGTGATCATCGTGTTGTTGAACGTCGCCGCGATGTGGACGAGGCCGCTGGCGATGTTCTTCTTGACCCGCTTCTTCCCCTTCTTCGGGGTGACGGGCGAGGCGGTGATGGGCTCGATGCCGCCCAGGTTCGGGACGGAGGGCGCGGCGCTCTCCTCGGCCTTGGGGGCCGGCGCCTCCACCTTCCGGGCGGGCTTCTCGGTCGTCTGCTTCTCGTCGGCCACTCGTCGTTCTCCGGTGGTTGAGGTGCGCTAGCCCCGGGGGGCGGGGGCGGAGGCGGCTGGCTTGCGGACCAGCCCCTTCTTCGGGCCCTTCCGCGTGCGGGCGTTGGTGTGGGTCCGCTGCCCGCGGACCGGCAGCCCCTTGCGGTGGCGGAGCCCCCGGTAGCAGCCGAGGTCCATGAGCCGCTTGATGTTCATCGAGATCTCGCGCCGGAGGTCACCCTCGACCTTCAGCGTCTGCTCGATGGCCTCGCGGATCCGGCGGACCTCGTCGTCGGTCAGGTCCTTGGTGCGGGTGGTCACGTCGACCTTCGCCCGCTCACAGACCTGCGCGGCGCTGGTCCGGCCGATCCCGTAGATGTACTGCAGGCTGACCTCGATCCGCTTCTCGCGGGGAAGGTCGACGCCGGCGATGCGAGCCATTCGTCTACTCTCCAGTCTCGCGCCGGGCTAGCCCTGGCGCTGCTTGTGACGGGGGTTGGCCGGGCAGATGATCCGCACGGTGCCCTTGCGCTTGATGACCTTGCACTTGTCGCAGATCTTCTTGACCGATGCGCGGACCTTCATGACCGACGCCTCCCTGAACTGCGCCTTCGAAGACGAAAAGCCCCGCCGCGGCTTCCGGCGGGACCGGCGGCGAGAGCTGGCTGCGCTCCCTCGAGGACTGTGCCGCCCAGAACTGTGCCCCGGGACCCCCGGAGCGGCCGCCTTCCGGAGCGACCTGCGGAGGGCGCGCTATAACACAGGTGTTTTTACCGTGCAAGCGGAGGCGAGCCGCCGCGCTCCGCGGACCGTCTCCCGGGCGCCCCCGTCCGGGGGCTCGAGCGGCTCGCCCGGCGGCAAGCTCAGGATCTCCGGTCCGTTTTCGGTGATCGCCACCACGTGCTCGAAGTGAGCGGAGCGGCGACCGTCCACGGTGACCGCCGTCCAGCCGTCGTCGAGGGTGTCGACCTCGAAGCTGCCCGCGTTCACCATCGGCTCGATCGCCAGGACCATCCCGGCCACGAGCCGGGGGCCCGTCCCGGGGACGCCGAAGTTCGGGACCTGGGGCGGCTCGTGGAGCCGCCGGCCGATCCCGTGGCCGACGAAGTCGCGCACCACCGAGAACCCCTGGGCCTCGACGTGCGCCTGCACGGCCGCGCCGAGATCGCCGACCCGGTTGCCGGGCAGCGCCGCGGCGACCGCGGCGCCGAGGGCGCCCCGGGTGACCGCGAGGAGCCGCCGCGCCTCGGGGCCGACCTCCCCCACCGCGACGGTGATCGCCGAGTCGCCGTAGAAGCCGTCCAGCACCACCCCGAAGTCGAGGCCCACCAGCTGGCCCGCCCGGATCACGCGCCGCGCCGAGGGGAGCCCGTGGACCACCTCCTCGTCGATCGAGACGCACAGCGAGGAGGGATAGCCGTGGTAGCCGAGGAACGCCGGCGCCGCGCCACGCGCCCGGGCGCCCGCCTCGGCGAGGCGATCGAGGTCGAGCGTCGTGACTCCGGGCTGGGCGGCGCGCGCGAGCTCGCCGAGGACCTCGTGGACCACCAGGCAGGCCGCCCGGATCCGGGCGATCTCCTCGGCCGTCCTGACGGCGGCGCGCTCGCGGGAACGGGCGTCCAAGGGGAGCGGGGCGCTCAGGCCCCGAGCCGGCGCCGCGTCTCGGCGAGGATCCGGTCCGGCGCGTCCAGACCGTCGAGCTCCAGCACCTGCCCCCGCGCGCCGTAGAAGGCCTTGAGCGGGGCGGTCTTGATGACGTACTCGGCCATCCGCCGCCGGACGTTCTCCGGGCGGTCGTCCTCCCGGAGGACGAGGGAGGCGCCGTCGCGATCGCAGATCCCGATCCGGCGCGGAGGGTTCTGGACGACGTGGTAGACGGCGCCGCAGGTCGGGCAGGAGCGCCGCCCCCCGATCCGCTCCACCAGCGCCTCCTCCGAGACCTCGTAGGACAGGACCCGCCCGATGGGCCGCCCCAGCCGCGCCAGGAGGCGGTCGAGGTGCTCGGCCTGGCCGACGGTGCGGGGATAGCCGTCGAGGATGCAGCCGGCCGCCACGTCGGGGCGCCCGAGCCGGTCGTCGACGAGGCCGTTGGTGATCTCGTCGGTCACCAGGCCGCCGCGATCCATGATCGCCTGGATCTGCAGGCCCAGCTCCGTCCCCCGGGCCTTGTGGTCCCGGAACATGTCGCCGGTCGAGACGTGGGGCACGGCGAGCGCCGAGGAGAGGAGCTTGGCCTGGGTGCCCTTCCCGGCGCCCGGCGGTCCGAGCAGGATGAGGATCATCGCGCCACCTCGCTCTGGACGGGCGCGCGGGGCGCCCGCCGGTCGGGTCAGGTGCCGAGGGCCTCGCCGCCCGCCACCTGTCGGCCGCGGATGCGCGGCCCGCGCGGGCCGGTGAAGCCCTCGTAGTGCCGGGTGATGAGGTGCCCCTCGATCTGGCGGACGGTGTCGAGCGCCACGCCGACCACGATGAGCAGCGAGGTGCCGCCGAAGTAGAAGCTCACGCCGAACTGGTTGGTGACGATCGTCGGCAGGACGCAGACGGCGGAGAGGTAGATCGCCCCGCCGAAGGTGATCCGGGAGAGCACGTGGTCGATGTAGTCGGCGGTCGTCTTGCCGGGGCGGATCCCGGGGACGTAGCCGCCGTTCTTCTTCAGGTTGTCGGCGACGTCGACCGGGTTGAAGGTCACCGCCGTGTAGAAGTAGGCGAAGAAGATGATCAGCGCGACGTAGAGCGTGTCGTAGATCCAGCTCCCGGGCGCGATGGCCGACTGCACGGCCGCGAGGACCGGGAACCAGCCGGCGAGGGTGGCCGGGAAGAGGAGGAGCGAGCTGGCGAAGATCGGGGGGATGACCCCCGAGGTGTTCACCTTGAGCGGGAGGTGGCTCGACTGGCCGCCGTAGAGCTTCCGCCCGACGACCCGCTTGGCGTACTGGATCGGGATGCGCCGCTCGCCCTGCTCGACGAAGACGATGACCCCGATCACCGCGACCATGACCGCGAGCAGGAGGAGCAGGCCGAGCTCGCTCAGCTGCGATCCGGGGGAGCGGTAGGCCATGAAGGTCTGGAAGGCCGCGGCGGGCGCCCGGGCGACGATGCCGGCGAAGATGACCAGGGAGATCCCGTTGCCGATCCCGCGCTCGGTGATCTGCTCGCCGAGCCACATGATGAAGGCGGTCCCGGCCGCGAGCGACACCATGGTGAGCAGGCGGAAGCCCCACCCCGGCGACCCGACGACCGACGCGCCGGCGTTCGTCCGGAGGGACTCCAGGTAGCTGGCGATGCCGTAGCCCTGGACGGCCGAGAGGACGATCGTCCCGTAGCGCGTGTACTGGGTGATCTTCCGCTGCCCCAGCTCCCCCTCCTTCTGCAGCTTCTCGAGGGCCGGGACCACCAGGCCGAGGAGCTGGAGGATGATCGACGCCGAGACGTACGGCATGATCCCCAGCGCGAAGATCGAGAGCTGCTGGAGGGCGCCGCCGGAGAAGAAGTTGAGGAGCCCGAGGAGGTTCCCCTGCCGCACGATCTCGCCCATCGCCGCGCGATCCACCCCGGGGGTGGTCACGAAGACGCCGAGCCGGTAGACGGCCAGCATCCCCAGGGTGAAGAGGAGCCGCTTCCGCAGCTCGGGGATCCGGAAGATGTTGGTCACGCCGCTCGCCATGCGGGGCCCTCGACGATCACGCCTTGGCGGCGGCGCGCTTCGCCGCCTTCGCCTTCTGGTGCATGGTGACCGGCGGGGGGACGAGCTCGATCGATCCCCCGGCCTTCTCGATGGCGGCGCGCGCGCCCGCGGTGACCCGGTCGACCTTCACCGAGACCGGGCCGGTCAGCTCGCCGCCGGCGAGGAGCACCACGCCGTCGCGCCGGCCGCGGATGAGCCCGGCCGCCTCGAGGGCCGTGGCGTCGACCACCCCGGTGAGCCCGGCGAGGTCGCCGACCTTGACCTCGGCGAACTCGCGGCGGAAGACGTTCTTGAAGCCGAACTTCGGGAGCCTCCGCTGGAGCGGCATCTGCCCGCCCTCGAAGCCCTCGAAGCGCATGTTGCCGGAGCGGGCCTTCTGCCCCTTGCCGCCGCGGCCGGCGGTCTTGCCGAGGCCCGAGGCCTGGCCGCGGCCGACGCGCTTGCGGACCTGGGTGGCGCCCTTGGGCGCCTTCAGCTGGCTGAGCGACATGCGGGTTCTCCTTGTAGCACGGGGGCCGCACCGCTACGAGCGGGCGGCCGCCTTCTTCCGGGCCTTCCGGCCGACGGGGGCGGGGGCGTCGACGCGCTCCCACGCCACGAGGTGCGAGACCTTGCCGATCATCCCCAGCGTCTGCGGGGTGTCGGGGAGGAGCTTCTCCGAGTTGGTCTTCTTCAGGCCGAGCCCCGCGACCGTGACCCGGTGCGACGCGGGGCAGCCCGCGAGACCCTTGATGAGCTTCACCTTGATGGCAGCCATGCGCGCTCCTAGCCCTGGATCTCGGCGAGCGACCGGCCGCGCCGCCGGGCGGCGTCATCGGCCGAGCGGAGGCGCTTCAGGCCGGCGACGGTCGCCTTGAGGACGTTGTGGGGGTTGCGGGATCCCTGGCACTTGGTGAGGACGTTGCGGATCCCGGCCGCCTCGAGGACGGCGCGGACGGTCCCGCCGGCGATCACCCCGGTGCCCTCCCCGGCCGGCTTGAGCAGCACCCGGCCGGCGCCGAAGTGCCCGAGCACCTCGTGCGGGATGGTGGTGCCGACCAGCGGCACCTTGAACAGGTGCTTCTTCGCCTGGTCGCCCCCCTTGCGGATCGCCTCCGGCACCTCGTTCGCCTTGCCCAGGCCGACGCCGACGTGCCCCTGGCCGTCGCCCACGACGACCAGCGCGGAGAAGCTGAACCGCCGGCCGCCCTTGACCACCTTGGCGACGCGGTTGATGTGGACGACCTTGTCGTTCAGGTCGAGATCGTTCGGGTTGATCGGAGCAGCCATTCGTTGTCGTCCTTGCCCGGCGGGCAGCTAGAACTGGAGACCGGCCTCGCGGGCCGCGGCCGCGACCGCCTCGACGCGACCGTGGTAGTCGAAGCCGTTGCGGTCGAACACGACCGCGACGATCCCCTTCTCGAGCGCCGCCTTGGCGAGCGCGGCGCCGATCTTGCGGGCCGCCGCGGTCTTGTCCGCCTCGGCGAGATCGTCGCGCATCGCCTTCGAGGTGGTGGCGACGCTGACCAGCGTCACGCCGGCCACGTCGTCGACGAGCTGCGCGTACATGTGCTTGAGGCTCTTGTACACCGTGAGCCGCGGGCGGGCGGGGGTCCCGGCGATCTTGCGACGGATCCGGGCCTTGCGCTTCTCGCGCGGCGTGACCTTCTCGGCCATGTGCATCCTCCTCCGTGCGCCGGCGTCGACCCAGCCGGCACATGAGCGCTGTGGGGGCGTCGCCTAGGCGGCGCCGGTCTTGCCTTCCTTGCGGCGGATCGTCTCCTCCGCGTACTTGATCCCCTTCCCCTTGTAGGGCTCGGGGGGTCGGAGCGCGCGGATCTTGGCGGCGGTGAGGCCGAGGAGGTGCTTGTCGACCCCCTTGATCACCAGCCGGACCTGCTTCGGGTCCACCTCGGCGGTGATCCCGTCGGGGAGCCGGAAGACCACCGGGTGCGAGAAGCCGAGGGTGAAGTGGATGTCCTTCCCCTTCACCTCCGCCTTGAAGCCGACCCCGCTGATCTCGAGGACCCGATCGTACCCCCGGGTGACGCCGTCGAGCGCGTTCCGGACCAGGGTCCGGGTGAGCCCGTGGAGCGACCGGGCGGCGCGCGACTCGTCGGGGCGGGTGACGGTCACCTGGCCGTTGGCGACCTGGATGGCGACGATCGGGTTGAACGGGAAGGCCATCTTCCCCTTCGGCCCCTCGACCTTCACCTCGGACCCGACGACCGAGACCTTCACCTTCTCGGGGATCTTGACTGGCAGCTTGCCGATGCGGGACATGTCCGGTTCCCTTACCAAACGGTGCAGATCAGCTCGCCGCCGACCATCTGCTTGCGGGCCTCGCGATCGACGAGGACCCCCTTGCTCGTGGAGAGGATGGCGATCCCGAGGCCGTTGAGGACGCGGGGGATGTCGGTCGTGGCCACGTAGCGGCGCAGGCCGGGCTTCGACACCCGCTTGATCTCGCTGATCGCCGGCTCGCGGTCGGGGCCGTACTTGAGGACGATGGTGATCGCCCCCTGGTGGTCGTCCTGGTGCCGGACGTAGTCCTGGATGAAGCCCTCATCCTTGAGGACCTCGGCGATCCGGATCTTGAGTCCGGAGGCCGGGACGAGCACCTTCTCATGACGTGCCGACGAGGCGTTGCGGATGCGCGTCAGCATGTCGCCAATTGGGTCCGTGAAGCTCATCGCGTCGGTCTCCCTTACCAGCTCGACTTGATGACGCCGGTGATCTCGCCCTGCAGCGCACGCTTGCGGAAGCAGATGCGGCACATCTGGAACTTGCGGAGGAAGGCGCGCGGCCGCCCGCAGAGCGGGCAGCGGTTGTACTGCCGCACCTCGAACTTCAGCTTGCGCTTGGCCTGCGCCATCTTGGAAAGCTTGGCCATGGAATCTCCTGGTCCGGTGGGGCCTTAGGTACGGAACGGCATGCCGAGGTGGCGCAGGAGGGCGCGCCCCTCCTCGTCGTCGCGGGCCGTCGTCACCACGGTGATGTTGAGCCCCTTGATCTTCTCGACCTGGTCGTAATTGATCTCCGGGAAGATGATCTGCTCCCGGACGCCCAGGGTGTAGTTGCCCTTGCCGTCGAAGGCCTTCGGGGACACGCCCTTGAAGTCGCGCACCCGCGGGAGGGCGATGGAGACGAGCCGGTCGAAGAACTCGTACATCCGCTCGCCGCGCATCGTGACCATGGCGCCGATGGTCTGGCCCTGGCGGAGCTTGAAGTTGGCGATCGACTTCCGGGCGCGCGTGACGACCGGCTTCTGACCGGTGATCGCCGCGAGCTGGGCCACCGACGCGTCGATGATCTTGCCGTTGCTGATCGCCTCGCCGAGCCCCATGTTCACCACGATCTTCTCGAGCCGCGGCGCCTGCATGGGGTTCTCGAACCCCAGCTCCTTCATGAGGGCGGGGCGGACGTCCTTCTCGTACCGTTCCCTGAGTCGGGATGCCATGACGTGTCTCCTTGCCTTCGGCCGGCGCCTGCGACCTGCCGGGCGATGCGTGAACTGCGCTCCTACTTCGCGGCGCCCCGCCGCTTCTCGAGGCGGGCCTTCTCCTTGGCGCCGAGCTCGCGCGCCAGCTTCTCCCTCCGGACCGGCGCCCCGTCGGCGCCCACCGGCATGACGCTGGAGATGGCGATGGTGCCCGCCAGCTCCACGATCCCGCCGCCGGGGTTCGACTGGGAGCGCCCCTTCTTCACGTGGCGCTTCACCGTCATGAGCTTCTCCACGCGGACGCGCCCGGTCTCCTGCAGCACCTCGAGCACCGTCCCCGACTTCCCCTTCTCCTTGCCGGCGATCACCTTGACGGTGTCGCCCTTGCGGATCGCGGGCATGGCTACAGCACCTCCGGGGCCAGGCTGATGATCTTCATGAACTTGCGGGCGCGGAGCTCGCGGGCCACCGGGCCGAAGATGCGGGTCCCCACCGGCTCGAGATCCTTGTTGATCAGGACCGCGCTGTTGCCGTCGAAGCGGATGTAGCTGCCGTCCGGGCGGAGCACCTCGCGGGCGGTCCGGACGATCACCGCGCGGGCCACCTCGCCCTTCTTGACCTTCGCCTGCGGGATGGCCTCGCGGACCGACACCACGATGACGTCGCCGAGCGAGGCGTACCGCCGCCGCGACCCGCCGAGCACCTTGATGCACATGACCTTCTTGGCGCCCGAGTTGTCGGCCACGTCCAGGATCGTCTGCATCTGGATCATGGGGTGACCTCCGCGGCCTTCTCGAGGATCTCCGCGACGCGCCAGTGCTTGTCCTTCGACAGCGGGCGGGTCTCGACCAGCCGGACCCGGTCCCCGGGCTGGCAGGCCTGCTCCTCGTCGTGCGCCTTGAACTTCCGGGCGCGGGTGACGATCTTTCCGTACTTCCGGTCGGCCACGCGGCGCTCGACCTCGACGACCACCGTCTTGGTCATCTTGTTCGAGACCACCACGCCGACCCGGGACTTGCGGTTGCCGCGCTCCATGTCCGTCACTCCTTCGCCTTCGCGGCCTGGGCCTCGAGGTCCTTGGCCCTCGCCACCGTGAGGCAGCGGGCCACCTCGCGGCGGGTCTTCGCCAGATCGGCGCTCGAATCGAGCACGCCGGTCGACGCCTTGTTCCTGAGCTCGAAGAGGGTCTGCTTCAGCTCGGCCGCGCGGGCGACGAGCTCGTCCCTCGCCATCTCGCGGAGTTCCTTCACGGTCGCCATGGGCATCTCCTAGAGGGTCGCGCCGCGCTTGACCAGCTTCGTCGCCACCGGCAGCTTGTGGGCGGCGAGGGTGAAGGCCTTCTTCGCGGTGGCGTCGTCGCAGCCCTCCATCTCGTAGAGGATCCGGCCGGGCTTCACGACCGCGACGTAGTACTCGACGTTCCCCTTGCCGGTGCCCATGCGGGTCTCGGCGGCCTTCTTGGTGATGGGCTTGTCCGGGAAGATCCGGATCCAGAGCTTGCCGCCCCGCTTCACGTGGCGGGTGATGGCGACGCGCGCCGCCTCGATCTGCCGGGCGGTCAGCCAGCCGCACTCGGTCGCCTGGAGGCCGTACTCGCCCTGGTTCAGGTCGGACCCGCGGTAGGCCTTCCCCCGCATGCGGCCCTTCATCATCTTCCGGTACTTCGTCCTGGCCGGCTGAAGCATGTGCGTCTCCTGTCCTTCGACCTAGGCCCGCTCGGCCCGGAGGCCGCCGGTCCGGGTGGCGCCCGTCGCCGCCGACTGCGGCAGGACCTCGCCCTTCATGATCCAGACCTTGCAGCCGATCTTGCCGTAGGTCGTCTTCGCCTCGGCGAAGCCGTAGTCGATGTCGGCGCGCAGGGTGTGGAGCGGGACGCGCCCCTCGCGATACCACTCGTACCGCGCCATCTCACCGCCGCCGAGGCGGCCCGCGCAGGCCACCCGGATCCCCTTGGCCCCGAACTTGAGGGCGGTCTGGACCGCCTTCTTCATCGCGCGGCGGAACGCGATCCGGCGCTCGAGCTGGGTGGCGATGTTCTCCGCCACCAGCTGCGCGTCGGTCTCGGCCTTCCGCACCTCGACGACGTTCAGGAAGACCTCGTTCGGCGTGAGCGCCTGGAGATCCTTCTTCACCGTCTCGATCCCCGCCCCGCGCTTCCCGATGACGATCCCGGGCCGGGCGGTGTGGACGTTGATCTTGACCTTGTTGACCGCGCGCTCGATCTCGATCCGCGAGATGCCGGCCTGGCCGAGCTTCTCCTTCACGAACTCGCGGAGGCGGATGTCCTCGTGCAGCCACTTGGCGTAGTTCCGCTCCTCGTACCACTTGGAGTCCCAGGACCGGATGACCCCGAGGCGGAAGCCGATCGGATGGACTTTCTGACCCACGTTCGTCTCCTTACGGCCGCGAGCGGCCGGCGGTCCCGAGTTCCACGTAGACGTGGCTCGTCTTCTTCTCGACCCGGTACGCGCGCCCCATGGCGCGCGGCATGAAGCGGCGCATCTTCGGGCCCTGGTCGACGGTGAGCGTCTTCACCATCAGCGCGTCGACGTCCACCCGGCCGCCCTTCCCCTCGGCGTTGGCGACCGCCGACCGGAGGAGCTTGGCGAGCGGCTCGGCCGCCGACTGCGGGCGGAACTTGAGCGCCGCGAGGGCGTCGCCCACCGGGAGGCCGCGGATGGTGTCGGCCACCAGCCGCACCTTGCGCGGCGTGAGCCGGAGGAAGCGGAGGCTGGCGTGCGGCCCGGGCGCCGGCGGCGCCGGACGGTTGGGGCGCGATCGGGGCGCCGGCGGGGCGCGCCGGGCGCGGGGGGGCTTGATCTCGGTGTCGGCCATGTCGATCGCTCCTCGCTACTTCTTCGGCGGGCCGCTGGGCGGCGCCGCGGTCGCCTTCTTCTCGGCGGAGTGACCGGAGAAGGTGCGGGTCGGGGAGAACTCGCCGAGCTTGTGCCCGACCATGTTCTCGGTCACGAAGACGGGGACGAACTTGCGGCCGTTGTGCACGGCGAAGGTGTGCCCCACGAAGTCGGGGAGGATGGTGCTCCGCCTCGACCAGGTCTTGATGACCGCCTTCTTGTTGCCGGTGTTCGCCGCCTCGACCTTCTTGGCGAGGTGCTTGTCGGCGAACGGGCCCTTCTTGATCGAACGCGCCATGTGTCGCTGGTCCCTTCCGTCCGCTACTGCGGCGTGTTGCGCACGCCCGGCTTGCGGCGCGAGACGATGAACTTGTCGGTCCGCCGGTTGTTCCGGGTCTTGAGCCCCTTGGTCTTCTGCCCCCAGGGGGACACGGGGTGCGGGTTGCCCTGGCCGGACTTCCCCTCGCCGCCGCCGTGCGGGTGATCGACGGGGTTCATCGCCAGGCCGCGGACCGTCGGCCGGACGCCGCGCCAGCGGCTCTTCCCGGCCTTGCCGACCCGCACCGAGGAGCTCTCGACGTTGGAGAGCTGCCCGATCGTCGCGCGGCAGCCCTGGAGCACCATCCGGACCTCGCCGGAGGGGAGGCGGATCTGGGCGTACTCCCCCTCCTTCGCCATCAGCTGGCCGAAGCTGCCGGCCGAGCGGATCATCTTGGCCCCCGACCCGGGCTGGCTCTCCACGTTGTGGATGACGGTGCCGAGGGGGATGCTCCGGACCGGGAGGCTGTTCCCGGGGCGGATGTCGACCCCGTCCCCGGAGAGGAGCTGGTCGCCGACCGCCACCCCGACCGGCGCGAGGATGTAGCGCTTCTCCCCGTCGCGGTAGTGGAGGAGCGCCAGCCGCGCGGTCCGGTTCGGATCGTACTCGATCGAGGCCACGCGGGCGGGGACGCCGTCCTTGTCCCGCCGCCAGTCGATGACCCGGTAGCGCTGCTTGTGGCCGCCGCCGATGTGCCGGGTGGTGATGTGGCCGTGGTTGTTCCGGCCGCCCGACTTGCGGACCGCCTTGGTGAGCTTCTTCTCCGGCTTCGCGCGCGTGATCTCGACGAAGTCGGAGACCGACATGTGGCGCCGGGCGGCGGAGGTCGGCTTGTAGAGCTTGAGACCCATGATCTCTCCCGAGCTAGGCCGCGGTCCCCTCGAAGAGGGCGATGGTCTCGCCCGCCGCGAGGGTCACGAAGGCCTTCTTCCAGTTGGGTCGCCGGCCGGTGGTGCGGCCCACCCGCTTGTTCTTGCCGCGCGCCACCGCGGTGCGGACCGCCACCACGTGGACGCCGAAGAGCTTCTCCACCGCCTGCTTCACCTGGATCTTGGTGGCGTCGGGGTGGACCTCGAAGGCGAAGGCGCGGTGCGCCGCGCGGTTCTGCTCCGCCTTCTCGGTGATGAGCGGGCGCCTCACGACGTCCTGCAGGGTCATGCTCATGAGAGAGCCTCCTCCAGCTTCCGCGCGGTCGCCGCGGTGAGGATCAGCGCCTCGTGCTTCAGGATGTCGTAGACGTTGAGCCCCTCGACGGCCAGGAAGTCGGCGCCGTCGAGGTTGCGGACCGAGCGGGCGAGGGCCACGTTGGCCGCCTCGTCCACCACCAGCGCCCGGGTCGCCCCCAGGGCCGCGAGGACCCTGGCGGCCGCCGCGGTCCGCGGCGCCTCCGGCTGCCAGCGGTCGACGATGAGCAGCCGCTGGTCCTTGCCCCGGAGCGCGAGCGCGGCGCGCAGGGCGGCCTTCCGGACCTTCCGGGGGACGTCGTAGGCGTAGTCGCGGGGCTTGGGCCCCATCGCCTTGCCGCCGCCCACCCACTGGCTGGCCCGGGTGGAGCCCTGGCGCGCCCGGCCGGTGTGCTTCTGCTTCCAGGGCTTCTTGCCGCCGCCGGAGACGAGCGAGCGGTTCTTCACCGCGTGGGTGCCCGAGCGATCCGAGGCGAGCTTCGCCTTCACCACCTCGTAGAAGAGGTGCTCGTTCACCTCGCCGGCGAAGACGGCGTCGGCGAGGTCGATCTCACCGACCTTCTTCTTCTCGAGGTCGTACACGTCGAACTTGGCCATGGTGCCCTCGACTACTTGATCTCCACGTCGACGCCGGCGGAGAGGTCGAGCTTCATGAGCGCGTCGAGGGTCTGGGCGGTCGGCTCGAGGATGTCGAGGAGCCGCTTGTGCGTCCGGATCTCGAACTGCTCACGCGACTTCTTGTCGACGTGGGGGCTGCGCAGGACGGTGAACTTGTTGATCCGCGTGGGCAGCGGGATGGGGCCGGCCACCTTGGCGCCGGTCCGTCGGGCGGTCTCCACGATCTCGCTGGCCGACTGGTCGAGCAGCTTGTAGTCGTAGGCCTTGAGCCGGATCCTGATCTTCTGCGTCGCCATCGAAAAGCCTTCTCTCTCTGCTCGGCGCTGCGCGGCCGGGGGACCCGTCCACCGGTCCGGGTCCCGTGCCGCCGTCCGCCGGGCGTGCCTCTTACTGGATGACCTCGGCCACGACGCCCGCGCCGACGGTGCGGCCGCCCTCGCGGATGGCGAAGCGCAGCTCCTTCTCCATCGCGATGGGGGTGATCAGCTCCACCTCCATCCCGATGTTGTCCCCC
>JAJXSQ010000266.1 GCA_021784495.1 Myxococcales bacterium
CCGCCACCGGCGCGCCCGCCCCGGCCAGCACCACCCCGCCGAGCACGAGGAGGAAGGCCGGGATCGAGAAGACCGGCGCGACCGGGTGGGCGAGCGCCTCGGAGGCGCGGTCGGCGGAGGGCTCGGTCACGGGGCGGGGCCGTCGCCTGGGGCGCCGCGCGGGCTCAGGCGCGCGTCCGGAGGAGCGGGAAGAGGATGACGTCGCGGATCGACGGCGAGTCGGTCAGGAGCATGGTGAGCCGGTCGATCCCGATCCCCTCCCCGGCGGTGGGCGGCATCCCCTGCTCCAGGGCGCGGACGAAGTCCTCGTCGTAGGGCATCGCCTCCTCGTCCCCGGCCGCCCGCGCCCGCACCTGGGCCTCGAAGCGGGCGCGCTGATCGGCGGGGTCGTTCAGCTCGGAGAAGGCGTTGGCCACCTCCATCCCGGCGACGAACAGCTCGAAGCGATCCACCAGGCGGGGGTCGGCGTCGCGCGGCCGGCTGAGCGGCGAGGTCTCGACCGGGAAGTCGACCACGAAGGCCGGCCGATCCCGGGGCAGCGCCGGCTCGCCGAAGATCTCGAACGCCACCGCCAGGATCTCGCCGGGGGAGCGCCGGGCCGCCTGCTCGAGCTTCCAGGCCCCCTCGGCGTCGTTCTCCCGGGCGGCGGCGCGGGCCACCGCCTCGGCCAGCCCCCGCCCGGCGAGCGCGTCCTCCGGGGAGAGCCCCAGGGCGCGCGCGCCCTCGGCGAGCATCGACACCCGCGGGTAGGGCGGCGTCAGGTCGATCGCCTGGCCCTGGTAGGTGACGACCGGCCCGCCGGTGACCTCCACCGCGAGCGTGCGGAGGAGCTCCTCGGTGAGCGCCATCAGGTCCCGGTCGGTCGCGTAGGCCTGGTAGAACTCGACCGAGGTGAACTCCGGGTTGTGGCGGCGGTCGATCCCCTCGTTCCGGAAGATCCGGCCGATCTCGTAGACCCGGTCCAGGCCGCCGACCACCAGCCGCTTCAGGTGGAGCTCGGTGGCGATGCGGAGCTTCAGGTCGAGGTCGAGGGCGTTGTGGTGCGTCTGGAAGGGGCGGGCCGCGGCGCCGCCGGCCTCCTCCGGCTTGTGGAGGGTCGGCGTCTCGACCTCGAGGAAGCCGCGGTCGTCGAGGAAGCGGCGGAGGGTGGAGACCAGCCGGGCGCGCCGCCGGAAGACCTCCTTCACCCCGGGGGTCGCGATCAGGTCGAGGTACCGCTGCCGGTAGCGCTGCTCGACGTCGGCCAGCCCGTGCCACTTCTCGGGGAGCGGCCGGACGGCCTTGGTGAGCACGGTGAAGCGCAGCGCCTCGAGGGTCAGCTCGCCGGCCCGGGTGCGGGTCGCGGGCCCCTCGGCGGCGACGATGTCGCCGACGTCGACGAGCCGGAAGATCTCGAAGGCCGCCTCGCCCACCCGGTCGCGCCGGATCCAGACCTGGAGCGTGCCCGAGCGGTCCTCGAGCTGGAGGAAGGCGGCCTTCCCGAAGCTCCGGAGGGCGAGCACCCGACCGGCGATCGACCAGTCGCCGGGGTCGGCGGCGATCGCCTCCACCGGCGCGTCGCGGTAGCGGGCCACCAGCTCGGCGGCCAGGTGGCGCGGCGCCGCGCCGTTCCCGTAGGGGTGGACGCCGAGGGCGCGGAGCGCGTCGGCCTTGGCGAGGCGCGCCCGGACGATCTCGCGCTCGGCGGCGCCGAGGTCGGCGCGGTCTGGGGTCGGGTCGGACATGTGTGGGGGGGGCGGGCGGTGCGAGGGGGCCGCGATCAGGCGGGCGGCTGGTAGACCCGGTAGTCGATCTCCGGGAAGATGTTGTCCTTCCCCTCGACGTGGGCGAGCCACGGCTCGTCGATCTGGCGGGCGCGGAGCTGGTCGTGGAGCCGGGTGAAGCGCAGGACGTGCTCCTTCGTCCGGCGGATGGCGTACTCCACCATCGTCCCGGTCTTCATGATGAAGGCCCAGTCGGAGGACTGCGCCAGGAGGAGCTCGCGCGCCGCCTGGTCGAGCGCGCGCCGCTCGAGCGGCGTGGGCTCGCGGAGGTCGCGGGCCAGGGCGATCATCCGCTCCGCCGCGACGTGCAGGTGGCGGTAGATCCAGTCGTTCGACCCGTCGAGCCAGACCCCGGCGTACCCGCCCGCGCCCCAGGAGCTGAGCGGGGGGGTGGCGATCTGCTGCTCCGGGTTCTCGCGCAGGTAGTCCCCGGGCGTCCCGAGCCGGAACACCTGCTGGTCGCGGGCCACCTTGCGGATCAGCTGGTCGATGAAGAGCGGCCCCTCGTACCACCAGTGGCCGTAGAGCTCGGCGTCGTACGGCGAGACGACGATGGGGCGGACCCCGCCCATGCTGCCGGCGAGGTGCTCGATCTGGCGCTCGCGGTTGAACAGGAAGTTGCCGGCGTGCTCGGCGGCCCGCTCGGCGGCCCGGCGAGGATCGTAGAGCTCCTTGTGGGCGGTCCGGCCGGTGATGCGGAAGTACTTGATCCCCACGTTCTTGCGGGCGCCGCTCGGCTGGACGTGGTCCCGCACGTGCTCGAGGTCGAGGTCCCAGCCGATGTCCCGGTAGAACTCGCGGTAGTCGGGGTCGCCGGGGTAGCCGCTCTCCGCGCTCCAGACCTGGAGCGACGACTCGGGATCGCGGGCGAAGGCGGCCGGGCCGGCGGGGGTGTAGATCGGCGCGTAGACGCCGTGGCGCGGCCTGGGGGTCGCGTCGGTGATGCCGTGGGTGTCCACGAAGAAGTAGCGGAGGTTCTGCTCGGCGAGCACCCGCTCCAGGCCCGGGAAGAACCCGCACTCCGGGAGCCAGATGCCGACCGGATCCTTGCCGAAGTGGCGCCGGTGGTGGGTGACGGCGACGGCGATCTGCGCCCGCACCGCCTCCGGGTAGGGCTGCATGAGCGGCAGGAAGCCGTGGGTGGCCCCGCAGGTCGCCAGTTCGAGCCGCCCGGCCTCCTCGAGCCGGCGGAAGGCGCCCACCAGGTCGCCCCGGTACCGGTCGTGGAACAGGGTCCGCAGCGCCGAGAACTCCTGCAGGTAGTGCCGGGCCAGCCCGGCGAAGGCGGGCTCGTGCCGGGTCCGGTGGACCTCGCGCCCGGCGAGCTCGCAGAGCCCGTCGAGGCGGCGCGCGTAGCGCCCCATGAGCAGGTCGTCGCGCAGCATGGCGACGAGCGGCGGCGACATGGTCAGCGAGACGCGGAAGGGGATCCCCTCGTCGGCCGCCCGGTCGAAGACCCGGAGGAGCGGGAGGTAGGTCTCGGTGATCGCCTCGTAGAGCCAGTCCTCCTCGAGGAACTGGTCGTGCTCCGGGTGCCGGACGAACGGCAGGTGCGCGTGGAGGTGGAGGGCGACGTAGCCCAGCGGTGCGCCGGCCATCTACGCTCCGCTCCCGCCCCGGGGACCGTGCGGGGAGGACGGCCCGCCGCCTCCGGGGGGCGACGTCGGGGGCACCACCGCGCGCGCGCCTACCGCGGGCGAGCTCGCCCACGCGGAGAGGCGCGCGAGGAGCTCCCGCAGCTCCTGCGGGAACGGCCCGCCGGCCCGGCCCGGCCCGAGCAGGCGCGGCAGCGGCAGCTCCCAGGGGATGCGGGCGAAGCGATCGTCGATCACCGGGGAGGGCCCGACCGGAGGGAGGGAGACCGCGTTCGACGGGCGGTCGACGAGCCGCTCCGCCCCGATCCCGACGACGTGGAGCTCCGCGCGGTAGGTGCTCCCCGGCGCGAGGTCGTGCAGGTACCAGCCGCGCGCCTCGAGCGCGAGAGCGACGGTCCGGATCCGCTCCCAGTCGCCGCGCCGCTCGTACAGCCAGAGCTCGACGCGCGGGTGCTCGAGCCCGGCGAACGCCTGGTCGAGGGTCGCGCGGGCGGAGTCCCAGTAGACGAAGAGCGTCCGGGGATCGCGCGGCAGGGCGACCAGCCGGTCCTCGCCGTAGCTCCAGGGGAGCTCGCCGAGCGCCTCGTCGTAGAGCGCCGGCGCCTCCGGCTCCTCGTCGACGTCGTCCGCCTCGACGAGCGGGTGGGGCGCGTCGCGCGCCGCGGACTCGCCGCGGACCCGGGCGACGAAGAAGCCCTCGGGGTCGATGGAGCCGCGCGACGCGGGCGCCGCGGCCGCGCCGGCGCTCGCCTCGTCCCCGGCGGCGG
>JAJXSQ010000267.1 GCA_021784495.1 Myxococcales bacterium
TCCTGGGCGCGGCGGAGGTGGCCAGCGGGGAGGGGAAGCTGAAGGACCTGGCCACCCGCGCGGAGACGCCGGTGCGGCTCGACGAGCTCGCCGCCCGGCTCGGCGGCCCGGGGTGAGCGCGCCCTCCGGCGGCGGGGCGGCGGACCGGCCGCCGCTCCTCGTCGTCGCGGGGCCGACCGCCGCGGGGAAGAGCGCCCTGGCGCTCGAGCTCGCGCTCCGGCTCGGCGGCGAGATCGTCGGGGCGGACTCCCAGCAGCTCTACCGGACGCTCGACGTCGGCACCGCCAAGCCGACGGCCGCGGAGCGACGCGCGGTCCCGCACCACCTGATCGACGTCGTCGACCCCGGGGAGGCGATGGACGCCGCCCGCTACCTCGCGCTCGCCGACGCCGCGATCGCCGGGATCGTCGCCCGCGGCGCCCTCCCGGTGCTGGTCGGGGGGACCGGCCTCTACCTGCGCGTCGTCCTCCACGGGCTCTCGCCGGCGCCCGGCCGCGACCCCGTGCTGCGCGCCCGCCTCGAGGACGAGGCCGCGGCGCGGGGGCGACCGGCCCTCCACGCCCGCCTCGCCGCCATCGACCCGGCCGCGGCCGCGGCGATCCGTCCGAACGACCTCGTCCGGATCGTGCGGGCGCTCGAGATCGCCGCGGGAGGGACGCTCCCCTCCGCGCTGGCGGCGGGGCACGCCTTCCGCGAGGACCGTCACCGCGCGCTCGTCCTCGGGCTCTCGCCGCCCCGGCCGGCCCTCCACGCCCGGATCGACGAGCGGGTGCGGGGGATGTTCGCGGGGGGGCTGCTCGACGAGGCGCGCGCCCTGCTGGCGAGGCTCGGCGACCCGCTCCCGGCGCGCCTCCCGATCGGCTACGCCGAGGCCGCCGAGGTGGTGACCGGGCGGCTGGCGCTCGCCGAGGCGATCCGCCTCGTCCAGGTCGCGCACCGGCAGTACGCCCGGCGGCAGGAGATCTGGCTGCGGCGAGAGCGCGGGGTCGAGCGGATCACGCCGCCGATCGACGTCCCGGCGCTGGCGCGGCGCGTCAGCGCGTGGCGCGGCGCGCGGTGAAGGCGGCCGGGCGCGTGGTATAAGGCGCCCGTGCACAAGCCCACCGTCTCCCTCGACTTCGAGCGGCCGCTCATCGCCCTGGAGGCCAAGATCGCCGAGCTCAAGGAGCTCAGCGGCGGCGCCAAGGTCGACTTCACCGACGAGATCCAGAAGCTGGAGCGCAAGGCGAAGAAGCTCCAGACCGAGATCTTCAGCGACCTCTCCCCCTGGCAGATCGTCCAGCTCGCGCGCCACCCGAACCGCCCCTACACGCTCGACTACGTCCGGGCGCTCTTCACCGACTTCTTCGAGATGGAGGGGGACCGGCGGTTCGCCGCCGACCGGGCGATCGTCGGTGGCTGCGCCCGGTTCGACGGCCAGCCGGTCGTGGTGCTCGGCCACCAGAAGGGGCGCAGCACCAAGGAGAACATGCTGCGCAACTTCGGGATGCCCCGGCCCGAGGGCTACCGGAAGGCGCGGCGCCTCTTCGATCTCGCCGAGCGCTTCCGCCTGCCGGTGATCATCTTCATCGACACCCCCGGCGCCTACCCGGGCGTCGGCGCCGAGGAGCGCGGCCAGGCCGAGGCGATCGCGAGCAACCTCGAGGCCATGTCCTCGCTCGGCGTCCCCACCATCTCGGTGGTGATCGGCGAGGGGGCCTCCGGCGGCGCGCTCGGGATCGGGGTGACCAGCCGGATCCTGATGCTCGAGTACTCCTGGTACAACGTCATCTCCCCCGAGAGCTGCAGCGCGATCCTCTACCGGGATCCGGGCCAGGCCCGGCGGAGCGCGGAGGCGCTGAAGCTCACCGCCCGCGACCTCTCCGGGTTCGGCATCACCGACGAGATCGTGCCCGAGGTCCCGGGGGGCGCGCACCGCGATCCGGCGGCGCAGGCCCGCCACGTCGGCGACGCCATCCGCCGGCACCTCGCGCAGCTGCGGGTCCTGTCCCCGGAGCAGCTCGTCGCCGACCGCTACCGGAAGTACCGGGCGATCGGGGTCTTCACCGCCGACGAGTAGGCGCGGCGCGGCCGGCGGCGGGTGTGCTATGACGCCGGGCCAGCCATGGCCCTCGTCCCATCGCACGTCGCCTCGCTCACCCCATACGTCCCGGGCAAGCCGATCGAGGAGGTCGAGCGCGAGCTCGGCATCTCCGGGGTCGCCAAGCTCGCGTCGAACGAGAACGCCCTCGGTCCGTCGCCGCTCGCCCTCGCCGCGGCGCGCGCGGCGGCCGCGCGGGTGAACCTCTACCCCGACGGCTCGGCCTTCGAGCTCCGGCGGGCGCTGGCGGCCCGGCTGGGCGCGCCCCCGGCCGAGATCTTCGTGGGCAACGGCTCGAACGAGCTCATCGAGCTGATCGTCCGGACCTTCGTCCTCGACGACGAGGCGGTCCTCACCTCGGCGGGGAGCTTCGTCGCCTACCGGCTCGCCGCCCAGGCCGCCGGGAGGACCCTCGTCGAGGCGCCGATGCGGGAGCGCTTCCACTACGACCTCGCCGGGCTCCAGGCGCGGGTCACCCGCAAGACGAAGGTCGTCTTCCTCGCCAACCCCGACAACCCGACGGGCACCTGGCTCCTCGAGCGCGAGCTCGTCCCCTTCCTGGCGGCGGTGCCCGAGCAGACGCTGGTGGTGCTCGACGAGGCCTACCTCGAGTACGTCGACGCGCCCGGCTTCCCCGACGCCCTCGCCCTCCGCGCCCGGTTCCCGAACCTGATCGTCCTCCGGACCTTCTCCAAGATCTACGGCCTCGCCGGGCTGCGGCTCGGCTACGGGGTGGCCCGCCCGGAGCTGGTCGGGTTCCTCGACCGGGTTCGGGCGCCGTTCAACGTGAACCTCGTCGCCCAGGCCGCCGGGATCGCGGCGCTCGGCGACGTCGACCACGTGGCCCGGAGCCGGCGCCTGGTGCTCGAGGAGCGCCCGCGCCTCGCCGCCGGGCTGGCCGGCCTCGGCCTGGAGGTCGTCCCGTCGCAGGGGAACTTCCTCCTCGCCGACCTCCCCGGCGCCGACGGGCAGCGGCTCTTCCAGGATCTCCTCCGCGAGGGCGTCGTGGTCCGCCCGGTCGGGGGCTACGGCTTCCCGAGCGCGCTGCGGGTGACCGTCGGCCGCCCCGAGGAGAACGATCGCCTCGTCGAGGCGCTCCGGAAGGTGCTCGAGCGATGACCGAGGGGCGTGCCCGCCCGTTCATCGTCGCCATCGACGGTCCCGCCGGAGCGGGCAAGTCGAGCGCCTCCCGGCTCCTCGCGGCCCGCCTGGGCTTCGCCCTCGTCGACACCGGGGCCATCTACCGCGCGGTGGCGCTCGCCGCGGGCCGCGCGGGGGTGGCCCTCGACGACGACGGCCCCCTCGAGCGGCTCCTGCCCACGCTCGCCATCCGCTTCGCCCCGCCCCCGGGCCCCGGCGCGAGCCAGCGGGTCTTCCTCGGCGCCGAGGAGGTCTCGGAGGCGATCCGGACGCCGGCGATCTCGCTCGGGGCGAGCGCGGTGTCGGCCCGGCCGGTGGTCCGGGCCGGCCTGCTCGACCTGCAGCGCCGGCTCGCGCGCGCCAGCGAGAACCGCGGCTCCGTCCTCGAGGGGCGCGACATCGGCACCGTCGTCTTCCCCGACGCCGATCTCAAGATCTTCCTCACCGCCTCGGAGAGCGAGCGGGCGCACCGGCGCTGGCTCGAGCTCCACGCGCGGGGGGACCCGTCCACCGTCGAGCAGGTGCTGGCCGAGCAGCGGCGCCGGGACCGCGACGACAGCGAGCGCGCCGTCGCGCCGCTCCGCCCGGCCCCCGACGCCCGCCTGCTCGACTCCTCCCACCTCGGCCTCGAGGCCGTGGTGGAGATGCTGGCGCGCGAGGTCGAGGCCCGGCTCGGGGCGCGGCCCCGGTGACCGGACCGCTCGCCGCCGCCCGCACCTGCGAGGGCTGCCGGCTCTGGCGCCACCTCCTCGACGACGCGCGCGGCCCGGTGGGCCCCTGCCGCCTCCGCGTGCGGCTCGGCGACGTCCCCGCGACCGCCCCGGCCTGCGAGCGCTACCTGGCGCGCGACGCCGCCGTCCCGCCGGCGCTCCCCTCCGACCCCGAC
>JAJXSQ010000268.1 GCA_021784495.1 Myxococcales bacterium
CCTCGACGTGGTTCGCCGCCGCTTCGCTCGCGGCCCGCTGCTTCAGCTGGGTGGCCGTGCGCTCCTCCGCACGGGTGGTGGTCCGCTGCTGCGTGCGCTCCATGGCGCGGGTCCGGAGCTGGTCGCCCGCCTGCTCGGCGCCCTGCACCTGCTTCTGCGTGCGCTCCATGGCGCGGGTTCGGAGCTGGTCACCCGCCTGCTCGGCGCCCTGCACCTGCTGCTGCGTGCGCTCCATGGCGCGAGTCCGGAGCTGGTCGCCCGTCCCGTCCTGCAGCCGATCCCGGGTCTGCAGCTTGTCCTGGGTCTGCAGCTTGTCCTGGGTCCGCAGCTTGTCCTGGGTCTGGAGCTGGTCGCCCGTCCCGTCCTGCAGCCGGTCCCTGTCCTGATCCTGCAGGCGGTCGCGATCCCCGGCCCGCTGTGCGAGCTCCTCGTCGATCGCCTGCCGAACGGCGCTGTCGCCCTGGGCGAGGGCCGAGCTGGCGAGCAGCAGGCCGGCTGCGGCTGCTGAGAGGATCTTCGTCTTCATGGCGTTCTCCTTCGAGTGGAAGCCGCGCGATGCGGCGCCCACCCCGGGAGCATCCGGCGTGCCGGCGAGATCCGGCCGGATCTCCGTGTCCGCCCGCGCCGAAGCGTACCGGCGCGTACGACCGAGCGTACGGGATGGTTCGGCGCGGCGGTTCGACGCGCGCAGCTCCGGCGCGCGTGGGGGGGCCCGCACCGATCCCCCCGGACCGCGATCCTCGTAGACTCGGCGCTCAGCGGGAGGACACCATGACGCGCGACATCTACACCGAGCCAGAGGACTTCGACCTCGACACCCTTCGAAACCTCGGCCCGCTGGCGGTGCTCGCCGGGACCTGGGAGGGGCAGGGGCTCGACACCCACCCCTCCGCCGACGGGTCGGAGGAGGAGCCGTACCGCGAGCGGCTGACGTGCGAGCCGATCGATCCGCAGCCGAACGGCCCGCAGCTCCTCTACGGACTGCGCTACCACCAGCACGTCCACAAGCTCGACGAGCCCCTCACCTTCCACGATCAGGTCGGCTACTGGCTCTGGGAGCCGGCGACCGGGGCCCTCCTCCACACGCTCGCCATCCCGCGCGGGCTCGTGGCGATGGCCGCCGGGACCGCCGCGCCGACGGCGAAAAGCTTCACCGTGCGGGCGCTGCTCGGGTCGCCGACCGCCGGCGTCCTGTCCGCGCCCTTCCTGCACGAGAACTTCCGGACGCTCGAGTTCGCGATCACCGTCGCCGGGGGGCCCGACGGCTCGCTCACCTACGAGGAGGAGACCGTCCTGCAGATCGCCGGGCGGCCGGAGCCCTTCCACCACACCGACCGGAGCACGCTCCACCGGGTGCGGCCCCCGGCCCCCAACCCCGCGGCGCCGGCCGGAGGCGGTGCCCGGCGCGGGTAGACCCCGGGGAGCTCCCGGGGGGATCGCCGGCGGGCGCCGCGCTCACAGCTCGCTCGCGGTGAGGCTGTCCGGCTCGGCCGCGGCCCCGGGATCCGCGAAGACCCGGACGCGCCGCGGCGAGAGGTGGACCCGGAGGCCCGGCCGGAGCGCCGCGAGGAGCGCGGCGCCGCGGCGGGCGTCCACCTCCGCCTCGAGCCGCTCGCCGTGGGGCGGCGCCGAGAGCTCGACGCGGACGGCGGCGCCGCGCGGCACCAGCCGCGCCACCGTCGCCGCGAGGCTCCCCGGGACCGCCGCGAGGTTGAGCTCGAGCTCGTGGGGCCGGACGAAGACGTGGGCCGGCGCGCGCGCCTCCCCCGCCGGCGCGGCGAACTCGAGATCGCCGACGTAGGCGCGCCCCCCGTCGACGCGACCGCGGAGGACGTTCACCGCCCCCAGGAAGCGCATCACGAAGGCGCTGGCCGGCTCCTCGAAGACCTGGGCCGGCGTGCCGACCTGCTCCACCCGGCCGCCGTTCAGGATGACGACCCGGTCGGCCACGTCGAAGGCCTCCTCCTGGTCGTGGGTGACGAGGAGGCCGGTGGCGCCGGACCGGTCGGTGTGCTCCCGCAGCCAGCGCCGGAGGGCGAGGCGCATGCGGGGGTCGAGGGCGCCGAACGGCTCGTCGAGGAGGAGGAGCCGCGGGCTCGCCGCGAGCGCCCGGGCGATGGCCACCCGCTGGCGCTGCCCCCCGGAGAGATCGCCCGGGCGGCGGTCCTCGAGGCCCGCGAGCCCGAGGAGCGCGGCCAGCTCGGCGACGCGCGCCTCGACCTCGCGGCGCGGGCGGCGGCGCACGGAGAGCGCGAAGCCGACGTTGGCGGCGACCGTCAGGTGCTCGAAGAGGGCGACCTGCTGGAAGACGAGCCCGACGTTGCGGGCCCGGAGGGCGCGCGCCGAGGCGGGGGCCCCGTCGTGGAGGACCTGGCCCTCGTCCGGCCGCTCGAGCCCCGCGAGGAGGCGCAGCAGGGTCGTCTTCCCGCAGCCCGAGGGGCCGAGGACCGCGACCAGCTCCCCCGGCGCGACGGCGAGGCTGAGCCCCCGCAGCGCCCAGGCGCCGCCGAAGGCCTTCCCGGCGCCGCGCAGCTCGACGCTCACCGGCCCCCTCCCGGCGCCGGCGCCGCGCGGAGGCGCCGCGCCCACCGGCGGCCGAGGAGCGCGGGGAGCGCCACGGCGAAGAGGAGCGAGGAGACGGCGAGCGAGGCGCGCAGGGCGTGGCGCCGGTGGAGCTCGGCGACGTGCACCGGGAGCGTGGCCGCGGCCCCCGGGAGGCCGCGGTTCACCACCGCCGCCGCGCCGAGCTCGCCGACGGCGCGCGCGGCGCAGAGGATGGCGCCCGACACCGCGCTGGCGCGCAGGCCCGGCAGGGTGACCCGGGTCAGCACCTGGAGGCCGCTCGCCCCCAGCGTGAGCGCCGCCTCCTCCGCCGCCGTCCCGCGCCGCTGGAGCGCCGGGATCAGCTCGCGGGCGACGAGCGGGAAGGTGACGAGCACGGTCGCGAGGAGCACCCCGGGGACCGCCCCGATCCCGCCGGGCACGGCGGCCCGCCAGGCCGGCGCGAGCGGGCCGGCGGCGCCCAGCAGGAGGACGGTCGCGAGCCCCGCGACGACCGGCGGGACGCCGGCCGGGAGCTCGACGAGCGCGAGGACGATCGCCTGGCCGGGGTAGCGGAAGCGCCCGAGCGACCAGGCCGCGGCGATCCCGAAGGCGGCGCTCACCGGGACCGCCACCCCCGCGGCGAGGAGGGTGAGCCGGACGGCGGCGAGCGCCCCGGGATCGGTCACGGCGCGCCACCAGGCCGCGGAGCCGTCGGCGGCCGCCCCGGCGATCACCGCCGCCGCCGGGAGGAGCACGAGCCCGGCGAGGACGAGGAGCGCCGCGGCGATGGGGAGGACGCGGAGGAGCACGGTCAGGCGACCCCGGCGCGGAGCCGCGCGGCGGCCTGGAGCCGGCCGATCCCGAGGAGCAGGGCGAGCGAGAGGGCGAGGAGCGCGCTGGCGAGGGCGGCGGCGCCGGCCTCGTCGCCTCCCCCCATCCGCTCCACCACCAGCCGGGAGGCCACCTCGGTGCGGCCGGGCACGTTCCCCGAGAGGATCACCACCGCCCCGTACTCGCCGACTCCCCGCGCGAAGGCGATCCCGAGCCCGGCGAGGGCCGCCGGGAGGAGCTGCGGGAGGACGATCCGCGCGAGGGTCTGCGCCCGCGAGGCGCCGAGCAGGCGCGCCGCCTCCTCCTCCTCGCCGCGGACCGCCTCCAGCGCCGGCTGCAGGCTCCGCACGGCGTAGGGGAGGCCGACGAAGGCGAGCGCGAGGACGACGCCCGCGGCGGTCCCCTCCACCCGGAGCCCGGCGGCCCCCAGCGCCCGCCCGAGGGGGCCGGTCGGTCCGTAGACCGCGGCGAGCGCGAGCCCCGAGACCGCGGTGGGGAGGGCCACGGGCAGGTCGACGAGGGCGTCGAGGATCGACCGGCCCGGGAAGCGGCGGCGGGCGAGGGCCCAGGCGACGACCAGGCCGGCGGCCACGTCCAGGACCGCGGCGACGAGCGACGCCGCCAGCGAGAGGCCGAGGGCGGCGCGGGCCCGCGCCCCCGTCGCCAGCGCCAGCGCCGCGGCGACCCCTCCGGCGA
>JAJXSQ010000269.1 GCA_021784495.1 Myxococcales bacterium
GGCGCGCGCTCCTGCGGGCGCGCGGGCTCCTCCGGGCGCCCTGACCCGCCGGTCGGGCGGCGGTCGGGCTTGCGGCGCGCGGCCGCTCCTGATAATGAGAACGGGAATCATGATTGAGACGCCGCGCGACAGGACCAGGCCGGGGGGACGCGGGGCGGAGCGCGAGCCGCTCGCGGTCCTGGCGGGTCACGTCGAGCAGCGCGGCCTGAAGCACTCCCGGCAGCGGGACCTGGTGGCGGAGAGCTTCTTCTCCATCGGCGGTCACGTCTCCATCGAGGAGCTGGTCGGCGCGGTGCGGCGCGCCGACCGCCGGGTGAGCGTCGCCACCGTCTACCGGACCATGCGGCTGCTCGCCGACTGCGGACTCGCGGTCCCGAGGCAGTTCGAGGGGGAGCAGACCCGCTACGAGCCCGCGGCCGGACGGCCCCACCACGATCACCTGATCTGCACCGGGTGCGGCGAGATCGTCGAGTTCGCGAACGACCGGATCGAGGTCCTCCAGGCGCGGGTGGCGCGGAGCCACGGCTTCCAGGTCGAGAGCCACAAGCTCGAGCTCTACGGCCGCTGCGCCCGCTGCCGGCGCCGCGCGACCGCCGGGAGCGCGGGGTGACGAGCGCGCGGGCCACCAGCGCCTGCGGCTGCGGCGGGGTCGAGCCGCAGGCCCCCGCGGCGCCCGGCGAGGCTCCGCGCGCGGTCATCCTGGTGGGCAACCCCAACGTGGGGAAGAGCGTCCTCTTCGGGGCCTTCACGGGCCACTACGTGACGGTCTCGAACTACCCGGGGACCACGGTGGAGGTGACCCGGGGCGGGGCGGTGATCGACGGGGTCCCCTGGCGAGTCATGGACACGCCGGGGACGAACAACCTGCTCCCCATGTCGGAGGACGAGCAGGTGACCCGCGACATCCTGATGTCGGAGCGGGGCTACGTCGCCGTCCAGGTCTGCGACGCGAAGAACCTCCGGCGGGGGCTCCTGCTGGCGGCGCAGCTCGCCGAGGCGCGGGTCCCGTTCCTCCTCGCGCTCAACATGGCCGACGAGGCCGCCAGCCGGGGGCTGATCATCGACCGGGAGCGGCTGGCCGCGGCGCTCGGGGTCGAGGTCGTGCCGACGGTGGCGGTGCTCCGGGAGGGGGTGCCCGAGCTCCAGGCCCGGCTCGGCTCGGCCCGCCCGTCGCGCTTCACCCCGCGGTACGACGAGGCGATCGAGGCCGCCGTCGCCGAGGTGGAGCCGCTCATGCCCGCGGGGGGGATCGGGGCGCGCGCCCTCGCGATCATGGCGCTGGTGGGCGACGACTCCCTCCGCGTCCACCTCGCCGCCGCGCTCGCGCCCGCCGCCCTGGCGCGGCTCGAGGAGGCGCGCCGGCGGCTCGCCGGGCGCTACCCGGAGTCGCTCCGCTTCGTCGTGGCGCGGCAGCGGCTGGCGGCCGTCGACCGCCTCCACGACGAGGTGATGAGCCGGGGCGCCCGCTCGACGGCGAGCGGCTGGGCCCGCCGCCTCGGCGCCTGGTCGACCCACCCGGTGCTCGGCCTCCCGATCCTCCTCCTCGTCCTGCTCGCCGCCTACGAGTTCGTCGGCGTCTTCGGGGCCGGCGCGGCCGTGGACTTCCTGGAGCACGCGGTCTTCCGGGACCGCGTCGTCCCCTGGCTCCTCGCCGGCCTGCGGGCGATCCTGCCGTCCGGGGCGGTCCAGGCCTTCCTCGTCGGGCCGCCCGGGGGGAACGCCCTGGAGCACGGCGGCTTCATCGTCGGCCGCTACGGCCTCGTCTCCATGGGGCTCTCCTACGCGGTGGCGATCGTCCTCCCCATCGTGACCACCTTCTTCATCGCCTTCTCGATCCTGGAGGACTCCGGGTACCTCCCGCGCCTCGCGGTGATGGTGAACCAGATCTTCAAGCGGATGGGGCTGAACGGGAAGGCCGTCCTGCCGATGGTCCTCGGCCTCGGCTGCGACACCATGGCGACGATGACCGCGCGGATCATGGAGACCCGCAAGGAGCGGGTGATCGTGACGCTCCTGCTGGCGCTCGCCGTGCCCTGCAGCGCGCAGCTGGCGGTGATCCTGGCGATGACCGCGAGCCTGCCGCTGGCGGCGATGCTCTGGTTCTCGGCGACCCTCCTCGCCGTGATCTTCCTCGTCGGCTGGCTGGCGGCGAAGGTGATCCCCGGGCGCGGCTCCGACTTCATGCTGGAGCTCCCCCCCCTGCGGATCCCCCAGGCGAGCAACGTCCTGGTCAAGACGCTGGCGCGGATCGAGTGGTACCTGCGGGAGGCGATGCCGCTCTTCCTGCTCGGGACGCTCGTCCTCTGGACGCTCGACCGGTTCCACGGCCTCGCCCTCCTCGAGCGCGCCGCGGCGCCGGTGGTCGTGGGCGTCCTCCAGCTCCCGCGCGAGGCCGCGCCGGCGTTCATCCTCGGCTTCCTCCGGCGCGACTACGCCGCCGCCGGCCTCTTCCAGCACTACCAGGAGGCGATGGCCACCCACACCATGACCCGGATCATGCAGATCGAGGTCGTGGTGGCGCTGGTGACCGTCACCCTCTTCATCCCCTGCATCGCCAACTTCTTCATCATCCTGAAGGAGCGGGGCTGGCGAACTGGCCTGGCGATGATGGGGTTCATCCTGCCCTTCTCCGTCGGCGTGGGCGGCCTGGTGAACGTCCTCATGCGGCGGTTCTACTAGGAGGGCGACGATGCCGGCGCTCACCCCGGGAGAGGAGCGGTGCCCGCTCTGCGGGGCGGCCTTCGACGCCGCCGGGCAGGGCTGCCGTCCGAGCTGCCCGATGGCGGCCGGCTGCCGGGTGGTCTGCTGCCCGGCCTGCGGTTACAGCTTCCCCCAGGAAGGCGCCGGGCTGGCGGGGCGGCTGAGGCGCTTCCTCGATCGGCGCGCGCACCGAGAGGGGGCACCCTGAGCACGCTGCCGACGAGACGGGTCGAGGAGATCCTGGAGACGGTCTACAAGGAGCGCGAGCAGGGGCGGCGCGAGCCCGGAGCGATCCTCGCCCACGCCGCCCCGGCGCACGCCCCCGGCGCCTCCTCCCTGGACCTGGAGGCGCTGGCCGCCGAGGGTCTCCTGCGCCTGGACGGCGCGGAGGTCGACCTGACCGACGCCGGCGAGCGCCGGGCCCGCGACGTCGTCCGCCGCCACCGGCTCACCGAGCGGCTGTTCCGCGATCTCCTGGCGATGTCCGAGGCGACCACCGAGCTCCAGGCCTGCGAGCTGGAGCACATCCTCTCGCCGGAGGCGACCGACTCGGTCTGCACGCTCCTCGGCCACCCGCCGACCTGCCCCCACGGCAAGCCCATCCCGCCGGGGCCGTGCTGCGACGCCTCCCGGCGCTCGGTCCTGCCGCTCGTCACCGGGCTCCGGACCTTCGAGCTGGGCGCCACCGGCCGGATCGTCTTCATCGCGCCGAAGTTCCACGACCGGATGGATCGGCTCGCCGCGCTCGGGGTGGTGCCGGGGAGCGAGCTGCGGCTCCACCAGCGCGCGCCGTCCTACGTGATCGAGATCGGCGAGACGACCATCGCCCTCGACGCCGAGATCGCCGGCGAGATCTACGTGAAGCCCGTCGAGCCGCGGTGACGGCGCGGGCGCCGCGTCCGAATTCTGGACGCCGGGCGCGCCGCTGCTACCTTCCCAGGCGGGTCGTCCCATGCCCCCTCGCCCGCGCCTCGGCAGCTGGTGGTTCCTGGTCGCCACGGCGGGGGGCGCGGCGCTGGCCGTCCTCCTCGATCCCCACGGCTGGTCGCAGGAGCGGCGGCTCCGGGCCCAGGTCTCCCTGATGCGGGCCCAGAACCGGCAGCTCGAGCTCGAGATCGCCCGCGCCGGCCGCGAGGCGCGCGCCCTGCGCGGGGATCCGGCGGCGCTCGAGCGCGCCGCCCGGGAGCAGCTCCGGTTCGTCCGGCCCGGCGAGATCGTCTACCGGCTCGACGCCGGGCCGGGGAGCGCGCCGTGAGCCCGGCGGCGGTGCCCCCTCCCTCCGCGCGGGCGCCGATCGGCTCCACCGCCACCGTGCGGGCCCGGCTGGCGCGCCAGCGCCCGAGGCCGCTCCTGATCCGGCTCCACG
>JAJXSQ010000270.1 GCA_021784495.1 Myxococcales bacterium
CGGGCGCCGTGCTAGGCTCCGCGCTCCCCGCGGAGAACCGATCCGATGCGCCTCGAGACCACCGCCCCCGCCCTGGCCGCGCTCCTCCTCGCCGCCTGCGCCCGCACCACCCCGGCGCCCGCCGCCACCCCCGCCCCGGCGGCCGCCGCCACCGCGCCCGCGGAGGCGGCGCCGACGGCCGCCGACCCGACGACCCCGGAGGGCCTCCTCCCGGGCATCCCGCTGGAGGGGCTCACCCCCGCGCAGCGGCAGGTCGTGGCCGACTGGGCCCGGGACGAGTTCTGCTACTGCGGCTGCCCGCACACCGTCTCCCAGTGCCTCCTCCACCACGGCGGCTGCCACCACTCGAAGCGGATGGCCCGGCTCGCGGTGCGGCTCGCCGGCCTCGGGATGTCGCGCGACGAGCTCACCCGGGCGATCACCGACTACTACTCCTCCTTCGACGCCTCCAAGCGGGCGGCGCTCGACGTGGCCCACTTCGGCCCCCCCTTCGGCGACGCCGCCGCCCCGATCACCCTGGTCGAGTTCTCGGACTTCACCTGCCCGTTCTGCCAGCTCCTCCGCCCCCAGCTGGAGCGGTTCGTCTCCGAGCGGCGCGGCCGGGTGAAGCTCATCTACAAGCCCTTCCCGATCGAGGCGCACGAGCACGCCTTCGACGCGGCGCAGGCCGGCGAGTGGGCGCGGGACCAGGGGATCTTCTGGCAGATGTACGACGTCCTCTTCGCCAACCCGCACGCCGTCTCGCCGCCGGAGCTGGCCGGGTACGCGAACGACCTCGGGAAGAGCGGCGCCGACCTGACGGCGGCGCTCGACGGCGGCCGCTACCGGGAGAAGGTGCTCGGCTCGCAGGCCGAGGCGCGGGCGGCCGGCCTCACCGGGACGCCGACGCTCTTCCTCGACGGCCGGCGGCTCTCCCTCCCCGACACCTCCGACTGGATGCTCGAGTTCACCCTCCAGGACGAGGAGGAGTGGGTCGCGAACCACGGCTGGGCCCGCGACGCCGCCCCCTGACCGGTGGCGCCCTGGCTCGACATCGACCCGCACGGTCGCGTCGTCCCGGCCGAGGACGACACGCGCCGGGCCCTCGCCGACCGGGCGGGCCGGTTCGCCCTCCTCCCCGCGGTGGCCGACCTGCTCGTCGCCCGCCGCGTCCCGGCGATCGGCGGGGCCGCGGGCCGGCCGCGCCTGCTCCTGGCCGGGGACCTGGCCGGCTTCCCGATCGCCGACTTCCTCGCCTTCGTCCACCAGACGCGCCTGGGCGGGCTCCTCACCGTGGCCACCGGCGAGGTGGAGCGGTCGGTCGCCTTCGCCGACGGGGAGGTCCGGGCCGCCCGGTCGACCGCGCCCGGCGAGCGGCTCGGCGCGATCGCCGCCCGGCTCGGCTTCGCCGGCGACGCGGCGATCGCGGCGGCGGCGGCCGGCGCGCCGCCCATCGGCCGCGCCCTCGTCGGCGACGGCGCCCTCTCCGAGAACGACCTCTGGAAGTGCCTCCGCGAGCAGGCGACCGCGATCTTCCACGCCATCCTGCTCGGCAGCGACGGGCTCTTCTGGATGCTCGACGACGACCCGGCCGGCCACCCCGCCCACCCGCTGGCGGTGAGCACGCAGTCGCTCCTCATGGACGGCATCCGGCGGATCGACGAGCTGCGCCTCTTCCGCGCCCGCATCCCCGGCGCCGGCGCCTTCCTCCGCCGGCGGGAGGCGCGCCGGCCGGTGGCGCTCCGCCCCGACGAGCAGGCGCTGCTCGACCTGGTCGACGGCCACCGGACCGTCGGTGACCTCGCCGCCGCCGCGCACCTGAGCGAGTTCGACGCCACCAAGATCCTCTACCACCTCGCCGAGGCGGGGCTGGTCGAGGCGATCGCGGGGCCCTCCGCCGGGCCCGCCGACCCCGCGGCCCGCGCCGAGGAGCTCGCCCGCGGCTTCGACGACCTGCTGCGCCTCGCGGCAGCGGCGGTGCCCCCGGCCGCGCTCCCGCCCCTCCTCGAGGCGGTGCGGGAGCACCTCGCCGATCCGGCGGTCCCCTACGCCCCGCTCCTGCGGCGGCTGGCCCCGGACGCGGCGGGCGGGATCGACGTCGCGACCCTGCTCGGCAACGCCGCGGCCCTCGAGCGCGCCGGGCCGGGCAGCGGGGCGCCGCACCTGGTCGCCGACGCGCTCCGCGAGCTCCTCTTCTTCTACCTCTTCCTCGCCGGCGAGCGGATCGACCGGGAGGCCGACGAGGCGCTCGGGACGGCGATCCGGCGGCGGCTCGAGCGGCTCGAGGCCCTGGCCGACCCATGACCCGTCCCCTGCCCCACGCGACCGCCGGCCTGCCCGGCTCGGGCGGCCGGCTCCGCGCCTCGCCCGAGGACTTCCGGGTGGAGGAGCTGCCGGCGTACCTCCCGGCCGGCGCCGGGCCGCACCTCTACCTCCTGGTGGAGAAGCGCGGCCGCACCACGCGCGACGTGCTCCGCGAGCTGGCCCGGGAGCTCGGCGTCGCCGAGCGCGACGCCGGGTACGCCGGCCTCAAGGACCGCGACGCGGTGACCGTCCAGTGGCTCTCCTTCCCGGCGACCCGGGACCCCGATCCCGCCTCCCTCGCCGGCCCGGGCTGGCGGGTCCTGGCCGCGTCGCGCCACCAGAACAAGCTCCGGCCCGGCCACGCGCGCGGCAACCGGTTCGCGGTGGCCGTCCGCGACGGCGACCTGGGGCGGGCGCGGGCCTGCGCCGCGGCGCTGGCCGCGACCGGCCTCCCGAACTTCTTCGGGCCGCAGCGCTTCGGCGCGGGGGGCGCGAACGCCGCCCTCGGGCGCGCGCTCCTCTCCGCCGCGCCGCCCCCCGAGGCGCGGCGGGCCGCCCGCGACCGGTTCCTCCGGCGCTTCGCGATCTCGGCGTTCCAGGCGGAGCTCTTCAACCGCTGGCTCGAGCTCCGGATGGAGGACGGGCTCTTCGCGACCGCCCTCGCCGGGGACGTCCTCAAGAAGCTCGCCACCGGAGGGCTCTTCACCTGCGAGGACCCCGCCGTGGACGGACCCCGGGTCGAGCGCTTCGAGGTGAGCCCCGCGGGGCCGATCTTCGGCCACGCGCTCCGCCCGGCGGGAGGGGCGGCGGCGGCGCGCGAGGAGCGGGTGCTGGCCGAGGCCGGCGTCGCGCTCGCCGACTTCGCCCGCGGCGGCGGCGAGGCCGAGGGGACGCGGCGGGCGGCGCGGCTCCCGGTGGCGGTGGAGCTCGAGCCGCTCCCCGACGGATACCTGGCCCGCTTCGATCTGCCCGGGGGCTGCTACGCCACGGTGGTGCTGCGGGAGCTCACCAAGGCCGACGCCGATCTCGGCGAGGGCGACGGGTGACCGGCCTCCCCGGGGGGGAGGGCGCCCCTCAGCCGCGCCGCCCCATGTAGCGGGCCGCCTGGGCGGCGAGGTAGGCGAGCGCGGCCAGATCGTCCTCGCCGAAGGCGGCGCCGCCCCCCTTGTTCACCAGCTCCATCGCCCCGAGCACCCGCCCGTCGAGGGCGATCGGCGCGCAGAGGATCGACCGGGTCTCGTAGCCGACGGCCTGGGAGACGGCGGCGTAGAAGCGCGGATCCCGGGCGGCGTCGGAGACGGCGACGCAGACGTTCTCCTGGGCGCAGAACCCGACGAGCCCCACGCCGATCGGGACCTCGAGCCCCAGCGACGCGAGCTCGGTGGCGGTCGGCCCGCGCACGACGGTGAACGAGAGGGACTGCGAGCCCAGGTCGGCGGTGAAGACGCTGCCGGCCTCGCAGCCGACGGTCCGCATCGCCAGGTCGAGGAGGAACCCGAGCCCCTCCGCGGTCGCCGCCATCGCGTCGAGGGCGGCGACCTCCAGGAAGAGGTCGGCGAGCCGGTCCTCGGCCCGGAGCCGCTGGGTGATCCGGCCGATGGGACGCGGGTGCGGCGCGGACGGGCTGGGCGCCACCTCCACCCGATCGGCCACCGACGAGGGCCGCGGCGCCACCCGCGGCGCGACCGGGGGCGGGGGCGTCGGCGGGGCCCGCCCTGCCCAGGTCGCGGGCCGGGGCACGGCCGCGGAGGACGGGGCGCGGTGGAGGAGGGGGACCG
>JAJXSQ010000271.1 GCA_021784495.1 Myxococcales bacterium
TGGCGCGGCGGTCCCGGCGACGGGGGCCGCGGGGGCTCCCCGGCCGGGCGCCGGGCGGCGCCGCGCGGACACACCTCGGGCGTGTCACGGCCGCCCGCGAGGCGGGCCGAGGGGGTCGCCGCCGGCGCGTCCTTCGATCCCCCGGGCGCCGAAAACCCCTGATGGGTCGGTGGTTTCCGCGTTTGACTTTCGGGGTGGGGCCGCTAGAGTGCGCTCGGCCCTGAACTTGCTCTTGGCCCCCGCCGGGCCACCCCACGAAACCAGCGCGGCGCCTCCCTCCGGGCGGCCGCCGCCACCTCCAGGTCACGATGAGCCAGCTCGAGCTGACGGTCTTCCTCGCCTACTCCACCCTCCTCCTGGTGCTCTCCTTCTACGGCTCGCACCGGATCTGGATGGCGTACCTCCACTACCGCCACAAGTACCGGCTCCCGACGCCGGCCGGGCGGTTCGCGGCGCTTCCGCGGGTCACCGTCCAGCTCCCGATGTTCAACGAGCTCTACGTGGCGGAGCGGGTCATCGACGCCGCCTGTCGGCTCGACTACCCGCGCGACCTGCTGCAGATCCAGGTGCTGGACGACTCGACCGACGAGACCCGCGGGATCGCCCGGGCCTGCGTGGAGCGCTGGCGGGCCCAGGGGCTCGACGTCGCCTACGTCCACCGCGAGGACCGGACCGGCTTCAAGGCCGGCGCCCTCGAGCACGGCCTCGCGACCGCCACCGGCGAGTTCGTCGCCGTCTTCGACGCCGACTTCACCCCGCCGGCCGACTACCTGCGCCGCTGCATCGACCACTTCACCGATCCGAAGGTGGCGGTGGTCCAGGCGCGCTGGGGTCACCTGAACCGCGACCACTCGCTCCTCACCCGGGCGCAGGCGATCTTCCTCGACGGCCACTTCCTCGTCGAGCACTCCGCGCGGAGCCGCTCCGGCCGCTTCTTCAACTTCAACGGCACCGCCGGCATCTGGCGGCGCGCGGCGATCGCCGACGGCGGCGGGTGGCAGCACGACACCCTGACCGAGGATCTCGACCTCTCCTACCGGGCCCAGCTCCGCGGCTGGCGCTTCGTCTACCTGCCCGACGTGGTGACCCCGGCCGAGCTCCCCGAGGACATGGACGCCTTCAAGGCCCAGCAGCACCGCTGGGCGAAGGGCTCGATCCAGACCGCCCTGAAGCTCTGGCCGGCGATCCGGCGCGCCGGCCTCCCCGACGACCTGCGCAAGGAGGCCTTCTTCCACCTGACCGCCAACCTGGCCTGGGTGGTCATGATCCCCCTGGCCATCCTCCTCCCGATCTCCTGCGTCGTCCGGGTGAGCCACGGCTGGTTCGAGGTGCTGCTGGTCGACCTCCCGTTCTCCACCCTGGCGACGCTCTCGGTGATGATGTTCTACGCCATCAGCCAGGCGGAGCAGGGGGCGAGCTGGTGGGATCGGGTGAAGCTCCTCCCCTTCGTCATGGCGCTCGGGATCGGCCTCTCGGTGAACAACGCCCGGGCGGTGGTCGAGGCGCTCATGGGCTACGAGACCGGCTTCGCCCGCACGCCGAAGGCGGGGGCCGGCGGCCCCCCCGGCGCCGCCCCCGCGCGCCGGCGCTCCGGCGGCTACCGGGCGGCGGTCTCGCTCCAGCCGCTGGTCGAGCTGGCCCTGGCCGCCTACATGACCTACGGCGTGATCTACCTGGTCCGCCGCGAGGTCTACTACTCGATCCCGTTCCTGATCCTCTTCCAGGTCGGCTACGCCTACGTCGGGCTCTCGTCGATCTACGAGGGGCTGCGCGGCCAGGTGGAGCGCTGGACGCGGGTGGTCACCCCGGCCACGACCGCCGAGTAGCGGGCCCGAGCGGCTTCTCCAGGACCGTCACCCCGCGGTCGATCCGGCCGACCTCGGCGAAGCCGGCCCGGTCCCAGAAGGCGCGCGCCTCCGGGTTCTCGTCGCCCACCGAGAGCCGGAGGGTGTCGTAGCCCGCCAGGGCGAGCGACCGCTCGAGCGCCCCGGCCGCCTCGAGCCCGTAGCCGCGCCCCTGCCAGGCCTCGGCCAGGAGCAGGAGGCCGAGGTGGGCCGTCCCCGGCTCGGGCTGGTCGAGCCAGAGGTCGAGCACCCCGAGCGCGGCGCCGCTGCCGCGCGCGCGGACCAGGAAGAGCCGCCGCCGGTCGTCGGCCTCGGCCTCGGAGAGGAGGCGCGCCGCGGCGTCGGGGTCGGCGGGCGCCCCCTCGGTCCGCTCGAAGTAGTCGGGGGCGCCGGCGAGGCAGGCCTGGAGCAGCCCGGCGACGGTCGCGTCCGCGGGCTCGGCGACCAGCCGCGGCGCCACGATGGGAGGGAGCGGCGCGCCGGGGGTCACCGCGCCACCCCGGGGCCCTCCGGCGGGAGGAGGGCCGCCAGCGCCGCGAGCGCCTCCAGGGCCTCGGCGAGCAGGTCGGCGCCGGCCGCGGCGAGCGCCGCCACGTCGAAGGAGCCGGTGGCGACCCCGAGCGCCGGGCAGCCGGCGGCGTGGGCCGCGGAGACGTCGCGCGGCGTGTCGCCGACCACCAGCACCTCGGCCGGAGCGACCGCGCGGCCGAGGCGGGCCGCGACCCGGCGGAGCGCCGCGGCGACGACCTCCTCGCGCGCCACCCCGTCCTCGGCGAAGCCGTTCGCGCCGGCGGGGCTCCAGTCGAAGAACCGGTCGAGCCGGCCGTGGGCGAGCTTGATCCGGGCGCCGGCGGCGACGTTGCCGGTGCAGAGGCCGAGGGGGAGGCCGCGCGCGGCGCGCGCCTCGAGCAGCGCCACCACGCCGGGGAGGACCTGGAAGCCGGGCCGGTGGATGGCGCCGGCGAGCAGCTCGACGTACCGCCCCAGGAGCCGGTCGGCCGCCGCCTCGCCCGCGGGGAGGCCGACCCGGGCGAGCGCCTCGAGGGCGATGAGCCGGTCGGTCATCCCGTCGAAGCGCATCCCGGCGAGCTGGCCGTCGAGGGGGCCGCAGAGCTCGGCGAGCGCGCCCTCGAAGGCGGCGCGCCCCGCGCCCCCCGCGCGCACCAGGGTGCCGTCCACGTCGAGGAGGATCGCGGCGAAGGTCACGCGAAGAGCGCCTCCACGAACTCGGCGGGGGAGAAGGGGCGCAGGTCGGCGACCGCCTCGCCGATCCCGACCCAGCGCACCGGGATCCGGAGCTCGTCGGTGATGCCGATCACCACCCCGCCCTTGGCCGTCCCGTCGAGCTTGGTGAGGACGATGCCGGTCACCCCGAGCGCCTCGTGGAACTGGCGCGCCTGGGCGATGGCGTTCTGGCCGCTGGTGGCGTCGAGGACGAGGAGCACCTCGTGCGGCGCGCCCGGGACCGCCTTCCCGATCACCCGCTGCACCTTCTTCAGCTCCTCCATGAGCGGCGCCTGGGTGTGGAGCCGGCCGGCGGTGTCGCAGAGGACCACGTCGGCGCCGGTGGCCGCCCCGCGCCGGGCCGCCTCGAAGCAGACGCTCGCCGGGTCGGCCCCGTCCTTGCCGCGCACGATCGGGGCGCCGATCCGCTCCGCCCAGATCTCCAGCTGCTCCCCGGCGGCGGCGCGGAAGGTGTCGCCGGCGCCGAGGAGGACGGAGTGGCCGGCGGCGCGGAGGCGCGCGCCGAGCTTGCCGACGGAGGTCGTCTTCCCCGAGCCGTTCACCCCGACGACCATGATCACCCAGGGCCGGGCCGCCCCCGGGGCCGCCGGCGCCTCCGGCCCCGCGCCCGCGCCGGGAGGGTCGGCGAGCGCCAGGATCCGGCCGATCTCGGTCCGGAGCGCCGTCCGGAGCGCCGCCGGATCGGCGAGCGTCCGCGCGCGGACTCGCTCCCGCACCGTCTCCAGGAGGCGGGTGGAGGTCCGGACGCCGATGTCGGCGGTGAAGAGGATCTCCTCGAGGTCGGCGAGCACCGCGGCGTCGAGCGCGCCCCCGCCGCCGAGGAGGGCGTCGATCCGGGCCATGAACCCGCCGCGCGTCCGGGCGAGGCCGGCGGCGAGCGTCTTGCCCGCCTCGGCCGCCGCGCGGCGCCGCGCCTCCTCCTCGGCCGCCAGGCGCGCCGCCTCCGCCTCGGCCACGGC
>JAJXSQ010000272.1 GCA_021784495.1 Myxococcales bacterium
CCCTGCCGCCGGCGGTCCAGGCTACACCTCGAGTGACACACACACCGCGGGGCGTCGGCCGGGGCGGGCGCGTCGCCGCAGGATCGCACCTTGCATTTTCCGCCCCACCATGAAGAACCGCGCCCGGTGCCTCCGCCCCGCCCTCGTGGCCCTGCTCGTCCCCTTCGCCGCCTCGGCCCTGCCGAGCGGGACGATCACCGTCTCCCCGAGCGCGCCGACCGGCCTCCAGCCGGCGACCGTCACCTGCGCCGCCTCCGACACCGTGGCCATCACCGGGCTCACCATCGGCGCCGACTCCGGCACGGTCGGCACCGACCTCGTCGTCACCGGCGCGGGGACGCCGACGGCGACCGCCACCGTCACCTGGACGCCGGGCGCCGCGGGGGGGGCGGCGACGGTCACCTGCCTCGTCTCCGAGGCGACCGGCCAGACGCCGATCACCCTCCCGGTGCCCGTCAACCCGGCGCCGCCGGCCATCCTCTCGATCGCCGCCGCGCCCAGCTCGATCCTCGTCGGCGGCACCGTCCAGCTCACCGCCGTGGTCGCCAACGCCCCGACCACCTTCACCTGGACGGTCGACTCGCCGACCCACGGCACCGTCGCCGGGACCGGGGCGACCGCGACCTTCACCGCCGGCCAGCTCGCCGTCCCGGTGACCATCACCCTCGCCGTCTCCAGCGCCGCCTACCCGACGCCGGTCACCTCGAGCACCGTGGTCACCGTGACCTGGGCCCCCCCCGGCGTCGCCATCGGGCCGCAGGGGCCCGGCTACCTGCCGGAGCGGCTCGCCGCCGCCCCCGGGGGCACGGCCTACGTGACCAGCCCCCGCGAGAAGCGGATCTACGTCTTCTCCCCCGCCGGCGCGCTGGTCCGCTCCTTCCAGCTCTTCTTCACCCCGGGCGGCGTCGCCGTCACCCCCTCGGGCGACCTCCTCGTCGGCGACCGGGAGGACGGCGCCGTCTACGAGCTCGACCCCGCGGGCGACCTCCTGCAGTCGATCGGCGCGCCGATCGGCCAGTTCCAGGACCCGCGCGCCATCGCCGTCGACCCGGTCTCGGAGAAGATCTACGTCGCCGACGCCCGCGCCGGGCTGGTGCAGGTCTTCTCCGCCAGCGGCACGCCGGCCGGGACCCTCCCGCTGCCGACGACCACCGACGACACCTTCACCACCTTCCCGGCCATCCCGGTCGGCCTGGCCATCGACCCGTCGACCCATCGGCTCTACGTGGCCGACGGCCGCTCCGGCTCGATCCACGTGATCGATCCGGCCGGCGCCGCGGTGCCCGACATCTCCTCCTACGGCGACTCCCCCGGCCAGCTCACCCGCCCCGCCGGCCTCGCCCGCGGCGCCGACGGCAACCTCTACGCCGCCGACGCCTTCCAGAGCACCCTCTCCGTCTTCAGCACCGCCGGCGCCTTCCTCGGCACCCTGGGCGCGCCGGGCGACGCCCCGGGCCAGCTCGACATCCCGCTCGACGTCGCCGCCGACGCGCAGGGGCGCGTTTTCGCGACCAGCTCGCAGGTCGCGAGCGTCGAGATCTTCACCCTCCGCGGGACCGCCGCCTCGTCCGGCGGAGGGGCGACCTGCACGGTGAACGGCCAGCCCGACAGCGACTGCGACGGCATGCCCGACTGGTGGGAGCTCGCCCACGGGCTCAACCCGAACGACCCGTCCGACGCCTCGCAGGACCCGGATCACGACGGGCTCACGAACCTCCAGGAGTTCCTCCACGGCACCGATCCCCACAACTGGGACACCGACGGCGACGGGATCTCCGACGGCGCCGAGGTGGCGGCGGGCGAGAACCCGCTCGATCCGTCCGACAACCGGCCGGTGGCGGTCCTCTCCGGCCCGAGCTCGACCGCCCCGGGGAGCGTCACCCTCGACGGGCGCGGCTCGCACGACCCGCACGGCCTGCCGCTCACCTACGCCTGGGCGATCCTCGACGGCCCCGCGTCGCCGGCGCTCGCGACCCCCGGCGCCTCCACCACCTCCGCCCTCCTCACCGCCGCCGGCACCTACCAGGTCGGCCTCCGCGTCTCGAACGGCAAGGCCTGGAGCCCCTACGCGATCCAGGCGATCGAGGTGACCGCGATCGCCCCGATCGCCGACGCCGGCCGGCCGGTCGGCGCCGCGGTCGGCGCCGCCGCGCACCTCGACGGGCGGCTCTCCGTCGACCCGAACGGCGGCGTGGTCACCTTCGACTGGACGCAGGTGGGCGGCCCGCCGGTCTCGCTCTCCGACCCCTCCGGCGCCGCTCCGTCCTTCACCCCGCCGGCGGTCGGCGTCTACGCCTTCCAGCTCGTCGCCAGCGACGGCCCGCTGGCCAGCGCGCCGGCGACGATCCTGGTGACGGCCGACTCCCCGACCCACCACGTCCCGGCGGCGCTGGCGCCGGTGGCCCCGCGCGACGCCCTCCTCTTCGGGAGCGTCGGCGCCGCCATCCCCCTCGACGGCTCGGCGAGCGCCGACGCCGACGGCTCCGCCCTCACCTACGCCTGGAGCGAGCTCTCCGGCCCGCCGGTCCTCGTCGCCGCGGCCGACCAGGCGATCGCCTCCTTCACCCCCTCCCTGCCGGGCGTCTACGCCTTCGAGCTCACCGTCTCCGACGGCGCGGTGGCGAGCGCGCCGGAGATCCTCACCGTGGTCGTGGACGGGGCGAGCCGCCCGCCGCTCGCCGCCGCCGGCCCGCCGGTCGCCGCGGCGGTCCTCGAGAAGGTGACCCTCGGCTGCGGGGAGAGCGCCGGCCGCGACGGGCTGCCGGTCACCTGCGCCTGGACCCAGGTCGAGGGGCCGACGGTCTCGCCCGCCGCCGCGGGCAACACCGCCTCCTTCACCCCCACGCTCCCCGGCCGCTACGCCTTCGACCTGGCGGTCTCCGACGCCGGCGGGGCCGGGACGACCGACCGGGCCTACGTCATGGTCACCCCGGCCGGCGTCGCGCCGCCGGTCGCCGTCGCGGCCGTCCAGGGCGGCCCCTTCGCCGCCGGCGGGACGGCCACCCTCGACGGCTCCGCCTCCTCGGGCGGGAGCGGCCCGCTCGCCTACACCTGGACCCAGGTCCGCGGCCCCCGGGCGATCCTCTCCGACCCGCGCGCCGCCACCCCCACGGCCGCCCTCGCCGCCCCGGGCTACTACGCCTTCGAGCTCACCGTCGACGACGGGACCGTCCGATCCCTCGCCGCGCGCGTCGCCTTCGCCGTGGCCGGCGCGGGGGGCGTGGCCCTCGCCGACCCGGGCGCCGACCGGCTGGTGGCCGCGGGCGCGCCGATCCAGCTCCAGGCGGCCGACGCCGGCCCCGGCGCGACCTACCTCTGGACCCAGCTCGACGGCCCCCTCGGGAGCGGGCCGTCGACCACCGCCGGACCGGCGCGCTCGCTCGGCGCCCCCTCCGGCTCGACCCTGCGCCTCGAGCTGGCCGTCTCGGCCCCGGGGCGGACCCCTGACGCACGCGTGGTGGAGGTGAACGTGGTGGATCAGCCGCTCGGAACGACGACCCTCACCCCGGCGGGCGGCCTCGCCTCGGCCACCGGGCTCGGCTCCTTCCAGGTCTCGGCGCCGGCCGGGGCGCTCGTCCGCCCGACCACCGTCGCCCTCGGCCGCGTCGCCGTCGCTCCGCTCGGCCTCCCCGGGCGCGGCGCCGCCGGCCTCGGCTTCTTCGTCGGGCCGGCCGCGGCGAAGCTCGCCTCGCCGCTGGCGGTGACCCTGCCCATCGAGGTGACGGCCGCGGCCCGCAAGAAGCTCGCCGCCGGCGACGTCCAGGCGCTCGCCTTCGACCCGTCGCTCCAGGCCTGGGCGCCGGTCGCCGGGGCGACCGTCGACCTCGCCGGGGGGACGATCTCCTTCCCCGCCGGCCGGACCGGCCTCTTCGTGGTCACCGCGCCGTCGAGCGCCCTCTCCTCCGCGACCTCCGCCTCCGGCTGCGGCTGCACCACCGGGGGTCCGGGCGCCGCCCTCTGGTCGCTCCTCCTCCTGGCCGCCGCCCTCCTCCGGCCGCGGCGGCGCGCGGCGCCCGGCGCCGGCCGG
>JAJXSQ010000273.1 GCA_021784495.1 Myxococcales bacterium
ACCCCCTGGCCGCTCGAGTGGCAGCTGGAGAACAGCCTCGGCCGCGTCCTGCTCCAGCTCTGGCCGGCGCTCGTCGTGGCCGCCCTGGCCCAGGCGCGCGGCGGCCGGCCGGAGGCGGCGTGAGCGACCTCCTCCCCGCCCTCCGGGTCCTCGCCTCCTTCGAGCCGGTGCCGGCGCTCCCGCCCTGCGATCTGGAGGCGCTCGCGCCGGTCCTCGTCGCCCACGGCCTCGCGCCGCTCGCCTCCTGGCACGCCGAGCAGACGCGGCTCGGCGCCGGCCTCCCCGAGACCTTCCGGGAGCGGCTCCTCGGCTTCTACCAGGGGACGGTGAACGACAACGTCCTCCGGATGGTGACCCTCCGCAACACCCTCCGCGACGTCGCCGTGCCGGCCGTCCTCCTGGAGGCGGCCGCGTACGTCGACTGGCTCTACCCCCACCTCGCCTGGCGCCCCGTCGGCGGGCTCCGGCTGGCGATCCGGGGCGCGGACGGCGCGGCCTTCGCGGCCTCGGTGGCGCGCGGCGGCCTCCGGCCGATCGCCACCGGCGAGGAGGGCCGGACGGCGACCTTCTCCGACGGCCACGTCGAGCTCTCGATCCAGGAGGGGCTCTGGCCCGGCGCCGCCGAGGACGCGGCGCTCTTCGCGCGGGCCCGGGCGGCGCCGGTCTACGGCCCGACCGCGGCGCGGCCGGCGCCGGAGGAGGCGCTCCTCTGCGCGGTCGGCGACCTCGCGCAGGACGCGCTCTGGGCGCCGCTCATCCGCTACGTCGACCTGCGCGAGCTGGTCCGGCTCGGCCCGGACGCCGGGGCGGTGCGGGAGCGCGCGGAGCGGCTCGGCCTGGCGCGCGCCCTCCACGGCGCGACGCTCCTCCTCGCCTGGTTCTTCCCCGAGCTCGCGGACGCGGCCGCGGCGCTCCGCCCGCCGCTCGGCGCCCTGGAGCGGGCCGCGGTGGAGCGGGTGGTCGACGGCGCGCGCGATCCCGCCCGGCTGCGCCACCTGCACGGCGCGGAGGCGGCGGCCCGGCTGGTCGTCGCCCCGTGACCGCGCCGCGGGGCCCGCGGCGCGCGTGGTAGGCTCCCGCGTCCGTTTTCCGCAGGGGGGAGCGCCAGGATGAAGATCGCAGTCATCGGCACCGGGTACGTCGGGCTCGTCACCGGGACCTGCTTCGCCGAGTCGGGCCACGCCGTCACCTGCGTGGACGTCGATCCCCGCAAGGTGGAGCTGCTCCGCGGCGGGGGCGTGCCGATCTACGAGCCGGGGCTCGAGGAGCTGGTGCACCGCAACGTCCGCGAGGCGCGGCTCGCCTTCACCACCCAGGCGGCCGAGGCGGTGCCCGGCGCGGACGTCGTCTTCATCGCGGTGGGGACCCCGCCCGGCGAGACCGGGGAGGCCGATCTCTCCCACGTCCTCGGCGCCGCCCGGGACGTCGGCCGCGCGCTCACCGGCCCGTGCGTGGTGGTGAACAAGAGCACGGTGCCGGTGGGGAGCGCCGAGAAGGTGCGCGCCGCGCTGGCCGAGGTGACCCGCCACCCCTTCGACGTCGTCTCCAACCCCGAGTTCCTGAAGGAGGGGGCGGCGATCGACGACTTCATGCGCCCCGACCGCGTGGTCGTCGGCGTGGAGAGCGAGCGCGCGCGGGCGCTCATGGCCGAGCTCTACGCGCCCTTCGTCCGGGCCGAGCAGCCGGTCCTCTTCATGGACCTCCGCTCGGCCGAGCTGACCAAGTACGCGGCCAACGCGATGCTGGCGACCCGGATCTCCTTCATGAACGAGATCGCGACCCTCTGCGATCGGCTGGGCGCCGACGTCGACGCCGTCCGGCGCGGGGTCGGGAGCGACCGGCGGATCGGCCACCCCTTCCTCCACCCCGGCGCCGGCTACGGCGGGTCCTGCTTCCCCAAGGACGTGCGGGCGCTCCTCACCACCGCGCGCCAGATCGGCCTCGACTTCGACCTCCTGCGCGCGGTGGAGCGCGTGAACGAGCGGCAGAAGCGCTCGCTGGTCGAGAAGGCGCTCCGCCACTTCGGCGGGAGCGTCTCCGGGCGGACCTTCGGCCTCTGGGGGCTCGCCTTCAAGCCGCGCACCGACGACATGCGCGAGGCCCCCGCCCTCACCATCGTCGAGGCGCTCGTCGGGGGCGGCGCGCGGGTCCGGGCCCACGATCCGGTGGCGCGCGAGGTGGCCCGCCGGCTCCTCCCCCCCGCCGTGGAGCTGGTCGAGGAGCCCTACCAGGCGGCGGAGGGGGCCGACGCGCTCCTCCTCGTCACCGAGTGGAACGAGTTCCGCCAGCCCGACTTCGCCCGCCTCCGCGCCCTCATGCGCGGGGACCTGCTGCTCGACGGGCGGAACTGCTGGGACGCCGAGAAGGCCCGGGCGGCCGGCTTCGTCTACCAGGGGATCGGCCGCGCAACCGGGGTGGCGCGCGCGGGTTCGTAGGTCCATGACCCGGGCCGCGCTCGCCGCCTGCGCCGCGGCGCTCCTCGCCGCCGGGGCTCCCGCGGCCGCGGCCGCCGAGGAGGAGCTCGCGAGCCAGGTGGGCGACGAGCTGCAGGTCGCGGCCGGGCGCCCCGCGCCCAACGAGCCGCGCGCCCGCTACCTCGGCGACACCCTCACCGGCTCCTTCGACCTCGGCCACGACCTGAGCCTCGACCTGTCGCTCGGCCTCCTCGGGCAGCAGGCGCAGGAGCCGGTCCCGCGCCAGGCCTTCGGGACGCGCGGCGGCCTGGTCGGCGACCTCCAGGCCGGGCTCGCCTGGCAGGCGGACGAGCACTGGCTCCTCGGCGGCGCCCTCGACTACTCGCCGCCGTCGGTCCTCGAGTCGGACACCTCGGTGGGACTCACCACCGCCACCGGCACCACCGGGACCGCCGACGCCCTGCTCTCGTCGAGGACCAGCTCCGGCGGCGTGCACCTCTCCGCCGCCTGGTCCAGCGCCGGCGACTCGGACCTCGAGTGGGCCTGGGACCTCGACGCCGCCGCGACCGGCTACCGCTCGGACCAGCGGATCGTCGCGCTGCGGACGGCGACCGGGGTGCCGGTCACCGCCCGGGAGCTCGAGACCTACTGCCGGGCGCACACCTGCAGCCCGCAGCTCCTCGGCCTCCTCGCCGATCGCCCGGCCTCGATCGGCCAGGCCGAGATCGGGGCGGGCGTCACCGCCACCGCCTGGGCCGACACCGACCTCGGGCTCGCCGGCGCGCGGTACGGCTACCAGGGCGACCCGCTGGCCGCCGGCTTCTTCACCCTGGCGAGCGCCGGCCGCGCCGCGACCAGCTTCGGCACCGGGATGGCGCTCGAGCCGCTGCTCTGGAGCGTCACCCCGAGCGTGGCGCACCGCTTCGGGCCGGTCTCCGTCCGGCTCTGGCTGCAGCACGGCGAGTACGTCGACGCCCAGGGGCGCAGCGACCTGCTCGGCGTGAAGGTGATCTGGCGCGCGACGCGTCGCTGGCGGCTCTGGGCCGGCGCGATCGCCCAGACCGATCGCGACGCGCAGGGCGCGCCGAGCACCTTCGACCAGCTGGCGGCCGGCGCCTCCTGCGGGTTCTAGGCGGCGCCGGGCGCCTCGCCGCGGCGCAGTCCGCCGCTACCCGCCGGCGCGCTCGAGGATGACGAACTCGACGCGGCGGTTGCGGGTGCGGGCGGCGGCGGAGTCGTTCGGGACGAGCGGGCGGCGCGCGCCGTAGCCTTCGGAGGTGAGCCGGGCGGCGGCGCCGCCGTGGGCGGCCAGCCAGCGGGCGACGGCGCCGGCGCGGCGGCGGGAGAGGGCGAGGTTGAAGCCGGGATCGCCGACGTCGTCGGTGTGCCCCTCGACGCGGAGCCGGAGGATCTCCGGGTGGTCGGCGAGGACGGCGGCGACGCCGGCCAGGGTCGCCTCGCTCTCCGGACGGATCCGATCGCTCCCGGACTCGAACTGGATCGGGGCGAGGATCTCGATCGCCTTCGCGGTGGCGACGGCGGCCGGCGGCGCGATGGGCGCGGACGGCGGCGGCGGCGGGGCTGGTGCCGGGGGCGGCGGCGGGGCTGGTGC
>JAJXSQ010000008.1 GCA_021784495.1 Myxococcales bacterium
TCGCCGCGCGGGGCGCGGACCCCCGCGACGACGAGGGCCATGGCCCGCTCGATGGGCAGGTGGACGAGCCCGCGCGCCGGGTCGATCCACCCGGCCCCCTCGAGCCAGGCGAGCAGCGCCGCGCGATCGCGCTCCCCGCGGAGCCGGTCGCCGAAGGGGCGCTGCTCCACCAGGCCGATCTTGGTCTCCCCGAGCTCGGGAGGGAGCGGCAGCGCCGGGTGCTCGCCCCGCTGCAGGCGCAGGTAGGTGGTGGCGGCGAGCCCGGCCAGGAAGAAGATCGCGAGCGAGGCCGCGCCGACCAGCGCCACGGCGCGGGTGTCGACCCGATCCTCCTGGGCCGGCGGGTGTCCGGGGATGGGGTGGCGATCGCTCATCGCGGCTGGTACCTCAGCGACTCCTCCAGGTAGGGGTCGCGCACGGGGATGGGGGCGGCGCCGCGCATCCGGAGGACGAGGACGGCGAGCGCGGCCGCGCCGACGCCGACGAAGGCGGTCAGGTCCATCCAGGACGGCCGCGGGCCGCCGGGGTGGAGGCGGGGCATGATCACCCACCAGACGTCGACCCAGTGCGCGACCAGCAGCCACCCGGCCACCCGGGCGAGCCGGCGCGGGTCGCGCTTCAGGTCGCGGGAGAGCAGGACGAAGAAGGGCACCAGGAAGTGGCCGACCGCGAGGCCGATCCCGACCGCCCGCCACCCGCCGCCCGCGCGGACGAGGTACCAGGGGACCTCGTCGGGGAGGTTGGCGATCCAGATGAGCATGAACTGCGAGAAGGCGATGTAGGCCCAGAAGGCCGTGAAGGCCAGGACGAACTTGCCGAGCGCGTGGGTGTGGTCGGCGTTCAGGGCGTGGCCGAACTGCCCCGGGGAGCGCCGGGTCACCGCGGCGGCGATCGCCAGCACCGCGAAGGCCGCCAGGAAGCTGCCGGCGAACCAGTAGACGCCGAAGATGGTCGAGTGGAAGCGCGGGTCGAGCGACATCATCCAGTCGAAGGCGGCGAAGGAGAGCGAGAGCGCGAGGAGCGGCAGCGAGGCCGCGCCCAGCCGGCGCTGGCGCAGGGTGAGCGCCAGCGCCCCGCTCCGATCCTGCGCGACGCTCCAGCGCCGGAGCAGCTCGGCCACCGCGATCCAGATCGCGAAGTAGAGGCCGGCGCGCGCCAGGAACGCCGGGACGTTCAGGTAGGGGCGCAGGTGCGCGACCCGCCGGATCAGCTCCGCGCCGCGCGGGTCGACCCAGGGGTAGAGGTCGCGCAGCCCGAGCGCGATGGGGACGAAGAGCGCGGCGAAGAGGGGCAGGGTGAGCGGCACGGTCTCGAGGAAGCGGCGCAGCACCACCGGCCAGCGGGCCCGCGACGCGTGCAGCGCGCCGAGGAGCACCAGCGCGCCCAGGGCGGTCCCCAGCCAGTCGACGAAGGCCACCAAATAGGAGAAGAGCGCCTGGCGGGGGTCGGCCCGCCCCCCGAGCGCGGTCAGCCCGAGCCCGACGACCGCCACCGCGGCCGAGCTCCAGACGACGCGGCGTCCGCCGGCGAACGGCGTGGGGTTCATCTCCCCTCCCCCTCGAGCGCCCGCCGCTCGGCGGGCGTCAGCTGGGCCGCCGTGGCGTGCTGGCTGAGCTGCAGCGCGCGGACGTAGGCCACGACCCCCCAGCGCTCCTCCGGCGTCAGGTCGGCCGCGTAGGACGGCATCAGTCCGAAGCCGTGGGTGATCACCCGGAACAGGTAGCCATCGGGGACGCCCCGGTACAGGTGGAGGTTCGCCGGGCGCCGGAGCGACATGTTGAGGGCCACCTGGCTCTCCCCGTCGCCGAGGAGGCCGTGGCAGGCCGCGCACCGGATCCCGAACTGCCGGCGACCGGCGGCGAGCAGCGCCGGGGTCACCGGGACCGGGATCCGCTCCAGCGGCCGCCCGTCGGCGCCGAGCCCCTCGCCGAGGGCGGGATCGAGGACCGCGTCGCGCGGCACGGTCCCGGCCGGCGGAGCCCGCATCGCCAGCCCGTCGTCGTAGTAGCCGCTCGGCTGGTAGGCCTTCACCTTCGCCTGCCGCTGCATCGGATCGAGCCGCGGGCAGCCGGCGGCGAGGAGGAGCAGCGGCGCGGCGGCCAGGCGCCGCCTCATGGCTCGCCCTCCTCCGGCACGCGCTCGATCCGGCGCGCCCCGAGCCGCTCGAGCTCGGCGGCGACGCCGTCCGCCTCCTCCGCCTCGACCCCGGCCGACAGCCAGAGGCCGTCGATGGTGGCCGAGCGGAACGCCTCGACCTCGAAGACCGGGTGGTGGAGGCGCGGCAGCCCCCAGAGGGCGAAGAGGCCGAGGAAGATGGTGCCGGCGGCCACCAGCACCCCCAGCTCGAAGGTGATGGGGACGAACGCCGGGGGGCTGTGGGGCGGCCGGTTCCCCAGGTTGATGGGGAAGTCCACGCCCACCGTCCACCACTGGAGCAGGTAGCCGGCGACGGCCCCGGAGAGCCCGCCGGCGAGCGCCAGCCGGGGGACGATCGACCGCCGCAGGCCGAGCGCCTCCTCGGCGCCGTGGAGCGGGACGCCGGAGTGGAGGTCGAGGTCGGCGTGGCCGCGCGCGCGGAGCGCCCGCGCCGCCGCCAGCAGCTCCGGCTCCCCAGCGAACTCGGCGACCAGCCAGGTCCTCACGGCGCCCCCTCCGGCCGGTGGCCCGGACCGCCCGCGACGAGGCGGTCCTCGTGGTCGAACTCGCGCCGCAGCTCCTTCACCTCCGCGATCGGGATCACCGGCAGGAAGCGGAGGAAGAGGAGGAAGAGGACCCCGAAGGTGGCCATCGAGCCGAAGAGCAGCCCCCAGTCGACCCAGGTCGGCCGGAACATCGCCCAGCTCGAGGGGAGGAAGTCGCGGGAGAGCGACACCACCACGATCATGAAGCGCTCCAGCCACATGCCCAGGTTCACCAGGAGCGAGACGACGAACATGACGACCAGGTTCCGGCGCATCCGCGGGAACCAGAGGATCTGGGGGGTGACCACGTTGCAGAAGAGCTGGAGGTACCAGAGGTGGCGGTAGGGACCGGTCCAGCGGTTCACGAAGGCGAAGGCCTCGGCCGGATCGCCGCCGTACCAGGCCATGAAGTGCTCCATCACGTAGCCGTAGGAGACCATGAGCCCGGTGGCCAGGATCACCTTGTTCATGTTGTCCAGGTGACGGATGGTGATGACGCGCTCGAGGCCGAGGAGCCGCCGCGCCGGGACGATCAGGGTGACCACCATGGCGAACCCGGAGAAGATGGCGCCGGCCACGAAGTAGGGCGGGAAGATGGTGGTGTGCCAGCCGGGGAGCAGGGAGATGGCGAAGTCGAAGCTGACGATGGTGTGGACCGACACCACCAGCGGCGTCGCCAGCCCCGCCAGGAGCAGGTAGCCGATCCGGTAGTGCCGCCAGTGGCGGGCCGAGCCGCGCCAGCCGAAGGCGAGCAGCCCGTAGATCCGCCGGCGGCGAGGGGTGGTGGCGGCGTCGCGCAGGGTGGCGAGATCGGGGATGAGCCCGAGGAACCAGAAGAGGAAGGAGACGGTCGCGTAGGTCGAGATGGCGAAGACGTCCCAGGGGAGCGCGCTCTTGAAGTTGGGCCAGAGCCGGGTGGTGGACGGGTACGGCATGAGCCACCAGAAGAGCCAGGGCCGGCCGAGGTGCAGGATGGGGTACATCCCGGCCATCGCCACGGCGAAGAGCGTCATCGCCTCGGCGAAGCGGTTGATGCTGGTGCGCCACCGCTGCTGGAAGAGGAGCAGGATCGCGCTGATGAGCGTCCCGGCGTGGCCGATCCCGATCCACCAGACGAAGGTGGTGATCCCGAAGCCCCAGGCCACCGGGATGTTGTTCCCCCAGGTGCCGATGCCGACGAAGAGGGTGGCGCCGAGCGCCACCAGCCAGAAGGCCATCCCGGCCCCGAGCGCGGCGACGAGCAGCAGCCAGCCCCGGCGCGTCGGCCCCAGGACCGTGGCGACGAGCTCCTCGGTGAGCGCGCGATCCCCCGGGCGCCCCACCAGGAAGGGCGTCGGCTCCAGCGGATCGACCGCGGGGGTCCCGGGGGCGGCGCTCATGCGAGATCCGGGTTGGGGTTGCGCAGCCGGGCCAGGTACCCGGTGCGGGGGCGGGTCCCGAGCTCGTGGAGCAGATCGTAGCGCCGCTCGCCGCCCGCCAGCCGGGCCACCCGGGAGGCGGGATCGGCGAGGTTCCCGAAGACGATCGCCTCGGCCGGGCAGGCCTGCTGGCAGGCCGAGACCACCTGGTCGCCGCCGATGGTCCCGCCCGCCACCCGCGCCCCGATGCGCGCCCGCTCGATCCGCTGGACGCAGTAGCTGCACTTCTCCATCACCCCTCGCGCGCGCACCGTGACGTCGGGGTTCTGGAGCATGGCGAGCTGCGGCGCGTGCACCGTGTGGTAGTCGAGGTAGTTGAAGCGCCGCACCTTGTACGGGCAGTTGTTGGAGCAGTAGCGGGTGCCGACGCAGCGGTTGTAGACCATCTCGTTCAGCCCCTCGTCGGAGTGGACGGTGGCGTTCACCGGGCAGACGTACTCGCAGGGCGCCGACTCGCAGTGGACGCAGGCGAGCGGCTGGGAGACCGACGCGGGCTCCTCCGCCGGCCCCTCGTAGTAGCGGTCGACGCGCAGCCAGTGCATCTCGCGGCTGTTCAGCACCTCGGACCGGCCGACCACCGGGATGTTGTTCTCCGCCTGGCAGGCGAGCGCGCAGGCGCCGCACCCGATGCAGCGCGACAGGTCGATGGCCATGCCCCAGCGGTAGGGCTCGCCGGAGTAGTCGACCTCCGGCAGGATCGAGGGCAGGGGGCCGCGCCGCTCCTCCAGCTCGGCGAGGGCGCCCGGCAGCGCGGCGACCGGCAGCGCCAGGGCGAGCGCCCGGCCGTCCATGGTGAAGTGGCCCTGGGTCTGCGCCAGCGCCCGCCGCGCCCCGGTCGGCGCGATCTCGAGCCCCCCGTCGATCCAGGGGGCCGCCCCCCGGCGGAGCGCGTAGGCGTCGAAGCCGGCGCCGGTCGCCACCGCGCCGGCGACCCGCCGGCCGTAGCCGAGCGGCAGGGTCACCGCCTCGTCGGCGTGGCCGGGCTGGACCAGCACCGGGGCGAGCACCTCCCGCCCGTGCAGCCGGAGGGTCGCGAGGGCGCCGGTCTCGAGGCCGAGGCGGGCCGCGGTGGCCGGCGAGAGCAGCGCGGCGTTGTCCCAGGTGAGCTTCGAGACCGGGTGGGGCAGCTCCTGCAGCCAGGCGTTCTCGCCGAGGCGCCCGTCGAGGACCTTGTCGTCGGGCGCGAAGATCGCCTCGACCCCGGCGACCGGAGGCGGCGCCGCCGCCAGCGCCGCGGCGATCGCCGCGCCGTCGAGCGGGGGCGCGACCGGGGGCGCGGCCGTCCCGGCGACGACGCCGTCCGCGAGCCACCGGTCCCACCGGCGGTCGAACCCCTCGTCGCCGGTCCGTCGCCGCCACCCCTCCCGGACGAGCGCCCAGGCGCCCACCTGCCCCCGGTCGAGGAAGGCGGCGAGCAGGTCGAGCTCGGTGGCGCTGGCCACCAGCGGCGCGATCAGCGGCTGGACGACGGAGGCCGTCCCGTCGCGGGCGCGCAGGTCCCCCCAGCTCTCCAGCGGGTGCGCGGCCGCCACCACCGCGCCGGCGACGGCGGTCGTCTCGTCCTCGCGGGCGGCGAGGTAGACGACGTTCGGCACCCGGCGGAGCAGGGCGCCGAGCTCGAGCTCGGCCGGGGCGGTGTAGACCGGGTTCCAGGCGGTGATCACCAGGGTGTCGACGCCCCCCGCCCGGATCTCGGCGGCGAGCGCGGCGAGCCCCTCGGGACCGCTCGACCGGTCGAGGAGGACCGGCTCCCGGTAGAGGACCGTCGCCCCGGCGTTGCCGAGGGCGTCGTTCATCGCCGCGGCGAGCGCGTGCGCCGCCGCCGGCTGCCGCTGCCCCGCGAGGACGAGGCCGCGCCCCCGCGCCCGGGCCAGATCGGCGGCGACCGCCGCCGCCAGCCGCGCCTGCGCGCCCCCCGCCGCCGCCCCGAGCGGCGCCAGGGCGGCGAGGCCGTGGGCCGAGGCGAGCGCGGCGGCCACCGCCCGGCCGAAGCCGAGGATCTCCGAGGCGCGGAGCCGGAGGCGGTGGTCGGCGGCGCCGCCGGTCACCGTGTAGGTCGCCTCGGCGGCGTAGAGCCGGTTCATGGCGGCGGCGTCGACGCGCCGCGCCGCGAACTCCCGGGCGAGGCGGAGGTGATCCCCCTCGGTGGCCAGGAAGTCGGCGTCGAGCGAGAGGACCACGTCGGCCGTCGCCAGCCGGTGCTCGACGTCGAGCGGCCGGCCGAAGGCGAGCCGCGTCCCCTCGCGCGCGGCGTCCTCCGAGACCGGGGCCCAGGCCACCAGCCGCGACCCCGGGAAGCGCGCGCGCAGGTCGGCCCGCAGCGCGGCCACCGCCGGGGAGCTGGTCGGCTCGGCGAGCACCCGGAGCCGGGCGCCCCCGTCCTGGGCGAGCCGGGCCGCCACCTCGGAGAGCTCGTCGAGGAGCGCGCTCCAGGCGAGCGGCCGCCCCCCGCGGCGGAACCCGGCGATGCGGGCCGGGTCGTACAGCTCGAGGGGGCTGGCGAGCTCGGGGAGCCCGGCGCCGCCCAGGCTCGAGGGGTGGGCGGGGTTGCCCTCGACCTTGGTCGGGCGCCCCTCGTGGCTCTCCACGACCACCCCGACGCCGTAGCCCCCCGCGGGCAGGGCGGTCGCGTAGTAGCTCGGCAGGCTCGGCGTCACCTCCGGAGGGCGGCGGACGTAGGAGACGACCCGCTCGCGCGGCGGCTTGCAGGCGGCCAGCCCGGCGAGCGCCGCCGAGGCCGAGAGCACCTGGAGGAAGCTCCGCCGGCCGAAGGACGCGGGGGCGGGGGCGTCGCCGTCGGGGGGCCGCCCGGCCGGATCGGCCTGGCCGGCGCGCTCGGCGAGGCTGCGCCAGGCGTCCGGCGCGCGGCGGTCGCCCGCGGCGAGCGGCGGCTGGCCGTAGATGGGGAGGCCTAGCGGTGGCATGTCGTGCAGCTCACTCTCGCGTGGACGGAGTACCGCTTCATCAGCTCGGCCCCGAACGCCGCCCGGTCGGCCGGCGGCCTCCAGGTGGTGCTGGTGATCTCCTCGATCGGGCGGAGCCGCGGCGCCGGGTTGCGGTGGCAGTCGAGGCACCAGCCCATGTTGAGCGGCTGGACCTGCTCCACCGCCGCCATCCGGTCGACCCGCCCGTGGCACTCGACGCACCCCACCCCCTTGTTCACGTGGATGGCGTGGTTGAAGTAGACGAAGTCCGGGAGGCGATGGATCCGGAGCCAGCGGATGGGCCGCCCCTCGAACCAGCTGGCCCGCACCCGGTCGAGGAGCGGGCTCTTGTTCCAGATCTGCGAGTGGCAGGAGAGGCAGACCTCGGTCGCCGGGATCCCGGCGCTGGGGGCACGCTCGACGCTGGCGTGGCAGTAGCGGCAGTCGATCTGGTCGTCGCGGACGTGGTGGCGGTGATCGAACTGGATCGGCTGGACGACGGGGTGGAACTGCCCGGTGCCGAAGGGGCTCCGCCAGTAGAACATCGCGCCGCCCAGCGCGAGGGCCACGGCCGCCCCGGCGAGGCCGAGCGCCAGCTTGAGTCGCCCATCGGCCTTCCGGGAGAAGAGTGCGCTCATCGTTCACGCCGCCCTCCCCGGACCGGAACGAGTGCGGCTTGGGTCCGGGGCCGCGTCGGGTCGTAAGTTGTCCTGGGTCAGGTCGCCGCGGTAGGTCTCAGAAGGGTCGACCCGCGATCCGGACGATTTCCTTCGAGTGAACGCGCCGGCCGTCGCGAATCCCCTTGTGGGGCGGGCGCGGTCGGATTAAGCACATGCCCCATCGTGGAGCGGACCGACCAGGAGCTCTTGGAGACCGCGCGGGGTGGCGACCGGGACGCGCTCGAGCTGCTGCTCTCGCGACACCAGCCGCGGATCTACCGCTTCGGGCTGAAGCTCTGCCGCGACCAGGAGGACGCGAAGGACGTCCTCCAGGACACGATGCTGGCCGTCGCCCGCGGCCTCAAGGACTTCCGTGGCCAGAGCGCGGTCTCGACCTGGCTCTACACGATCGCCCGGAGCTTCTGCATCAAGAAGCGGCGCCGCTCCAAGTTCGCGCCCGAGGCGGAGGAGTCGCTCGACGCCCGGGAGCCGGGGGAGGAGGCGCTCACCCTCCCCGACCCGGGCCGGCCTCCCGACGAGGCGCTGGCCGGGCGGCAGATCGAGGACGCGCTGGAGCGGGCCATCGGCGGGCTCGAGCCGATGTACCGCGACGTGCTGGTCCTCCGCGACGTCGAGGGGCTCACTGCCCCCGAGGTGGGCGAGGTGATGGGGCTCTCGGTGGAGGCGGTGAAGAGCCGGCTCCACCGCGCCCGCGTCGCCGTCCGGGACGCGGTCGCCCCGATCCTGGGCTACCCCTCGAAGCCGCCGCCCCGGGACGAGGAGGGGTGCCCGGACATCGTCCGCATGTTCTCCCAGCACATCGAGGGGGAGATCTCGGCGCCGCTCTGCGCCCGGATGGAGGAGCACCTCGCCGCCTGCCCCAGCTGCCGCGGGCGCTGCGAGTCGCTCCAGAAGACGCTGGCCCTCTGCCGGGCGACGCCGGTGCCCGAGCTGCCGGCGGGGGTCCAGGCCGACGTCCGGACCGCGCTCCGGCGGTTCGTCGAGCTCCACACCTGACGGCGGCGCCCGCGGGCGCCGCCTCACCCGCCCGCGTCGAGCGACCAGCGCCCCCGCCGCGTCGGCGCGGCGAGCGCCCGGGCCAGCGCCGCGAGGAAGTCGTCGCGCGCCCAGTCGACGGCGCCGAACCGCGCGAGGTGCTCGGTCCGGACCTGGCAGTCGACCAGGCCGACGCCCCACCCGGCGAGCGCCTCCACGCTCCGCACGAAGGCGACCTTCGAGGCGTCGGGCGCCTCGGCGAACATCGACTCGCCGAAGAAGGCGCCGCCGAGCGAGACGCCGTAGAGGCCGCCCGCCAGCGCCTCTCCGTCCCAGGCCTCGAAGGAGTGCGCGAACCCGAGCGCGTGGAGCCGCTCGTAGGCCTCGATCATCCCGCCGGTGATCCAGGTCCCCCGCTGGCCCGGCCGGGCGGCGGCGGCGCAGGCCCGGATCACCCGGCCGAAGGCGAGGTCGGCGGTCACGCGGAGGCGGCCGCGGCGGAGGGTCCGGGCGAGCGAGCGCGGCACGTGGAGGCGGGCCGGCTCCAGGACGAGGCGCGGGTCGGGCGACCACCAGAGGATCGGCGAGCGCTCGTCGAACCAGGGGAAGATCCCGGCGGCGTAGGCGGCGAGGAGGCGGCCCGGCGACAGGTCGCCCCCGACGGCGAGGAGGCCGTCGGGGTCGGCGCGCGCCGGATCCGGGAAGGCGATCGTGCGACCGAGCCGGTGGACCGTCACCCCCGGAGTCTACGCCCGCGCGGCCGACCGCGCGGCCCGGCGACGTGCTACCACCAGGCGTGCTCTGGCCCTCCCCACCCTGGGACTCGGTCACCTACTGGGCCCTCGACCTCGAGACCGGCGGGCTCGACCACCGGCGCGACCCCATCCTGGCGGTCGGGATGGTCCCGGTGCGGGCCGGGTCGGTGCGGCTCGGCGAGGCCTGGTCGTCGCTCGCCCGCCCGGGGAGCGCCGCGTCGATCACGCCCGGCTCGATCACCGCGCACCAGCTCCTCCCCGGCGACGTGCGGTCCGCCCCGTCGATCGAGGCGCTCCTCCCGGAGCTCGACCTCCGGCTGAGCGAGGGGTCGCTCCTGGTCCACCAGGCGTCGATCGACCTCCCCTTCCTCCGCCGCGCCTTCCGGGACCTGGGGCGGCGCTGGCCGGGGCCGGCGGTGGTCGACACCGTGGAGCTCCTCGTCAAGGAGGCGCGCCGGGCGAGGTTCCTCGATCCCGGGGCCCCCGACGAGCACCCCGACCTGACGCTGTCCGGCGCGCGCCAGGCGCACGGCCTCCCGCCCTACCAGGGGCACGACGCGCTCACCGACGCGATCGCCACCGCCGAGCTCTTCCTCGTCCTCCGCCAGCGGCTCGGCGCCCGGACGCTCCGCGACCTGCGCTGACCTCCGCCCCGCGCCGCCGCTCAGGCGTCGCCGGCCAGATCCTGCCGGAGCGCCTCGCGCTGCTCGGGGGAGAGGGCGGCCTCGACCCGGAGCGCGGGCAGGTCGCTCCCGACCGCGACCGGGACCTGCCCCTGGACGTCGAACCGGAGGTACTGGACCGAGGAGAGCCGGTCGTCCCCCACCTGCCGGGGGTCGAAGCCCGGCCGGACGCGGGCCCCTCCCTCCAGGGCGAGGTAGAGGTGCGCCGGGAGGCCGAGCCACTCCCGCAGCCGGGCGTCCCGCTCGGCCGGGTCGGGGAGCTCGATGAGGAGGGTCACCCCGAGCTCCCCCCGGCGGCCGAGGAGCTCGTTGTAGGTCTCGAGCTCGTGCAGGATCTCGGACTCCCGGGTCATCCGCTCCGCGCGGACCATCTCCTGGATCTGGTAGCGGATGGTGGCGGGGTTCTCGAAGAGGAAGGTGAGCACCCCTCCCACGTGGACCCGCCGGACGCGCTTCGCCTCCATCACCGCCGGGCGGATCTCCTCCCGGGAGCGCTCGTAGACCTCGAGCGGCAGGATCTCCTCCCTGCGGACCGTCCTCATGCCCCCTCCCCTCCGCCCGGGCCGAACCCCTCGCCCCGGTAGGCGCGGGCCAGGATCGTCACCGGGTGGAGCGGGCGCTTCCCGGCGTGCTGCTGGAACTGCAGCGCGGCGAGCGGGCAGTCGGTCGCCCAGACCTCGGCCTCGGCCGCCGCCATCGCGTGGAAGGCCTTCTGGCCGATCCGGGCCGACGGCGCGAACCCCTCCACCGTCATGGCGTAGGTGCCGTCGTGCCCGCAGCACTCCATGACCGTCGCCGCGATGGTCACCCCGGGGATCTTCCGGAGCAGGTCCCGCCCCTTGAAGCCGACCCCCTGGGCGCGGAGGTGACAGGGGGCGTGGTAGGCGATCCGCCCGCCCGGCGGTGCGCTCCGGAAGTCGACGTTGAAGCGCGGCTCCTCCCGGATCGACCAGAGGTACTCCGAGACGTCCTGCACCGCCGGCGCCAGCCGGGCGGCCCGCTCCCGGTCCGGCCCCTCGAGGAGGTGCGGCCACTCCCGGCGCATCATCATCGAGCAGGTCGGGTTCACCACCAGCACCTTCGCGCCCCGCTCGACGAAGGGCAGGAGCAGGTCGAGGTCCACGCGCGCCTGGGCGCGGAGCGACGCCAGGTCCCCCTGCTCCCAGGCGGGCATCCCGCAGCAGCGCAGCCCCTTCACCACCCGCGCGTCGACCCCGTTCCTGGCCAGGACCTCGAGGACGTCCCGGCCGAGCTCGGGGAGGTTGTGCTGCACGAAGCAGGTCTGGAAGAGGACGACCTCGCCCCCCGGCTCCGGCCGGACGTGGCCCGCCGCCTCCGCCCAGGCGTCGAAGGGCTCGGCGGCGAAGTCGGGGAGGAGCTTGTCGCGGTGGACGCCGACCGCCTTCTCCATGAGGATCCGGAAGGGGCGGAGCCGGTTCATGGCGTTGGCGGCGCCGCGGCTCGCCCGCGCCAGCCGGGCCGCGCCGTCCGGATCGTTGAGCACCCGCATCCGGAGCGTCCGCCCCTTCCCCCGGCGGGCGACGCCGCGGTGGCGGTGGACCAGCCGTGGGAAGTCGAGCTGGAAGGGGTGACCGTCACGGGGCGTGTAGGGGCACTGGACCTCGCAGAGCTTGCACTGGAAGCAGGCGTCCAGGACCTGCGCCGTCTCGCCGGCGGTGAGCGCCTGCACCTCCCCGCCGTGGCGGTCGTCGATGAAGGAGAAGAGCGCCGGGAAGCTGTCGCAGTACTTGAAGCACATGCGGCAGGCGTTGCAGATCTCGAAGGCCCGCGCGACCTCCCCGGCGAGCGCCGCCGGGTCCCAGTAGATGGGCTCCGCCGGGTCGTAGGAGAGCCCCGCGGTCGGGGCGAAGGAGACGCTGGTCGGGTCGATGCTCATGGGGCGAGTCTCCGGCGTCCGCGCCCGGACGCCTGCGGTGGGCGTCCCGGCGACGACCCCGCGGCGCCCCGGCTCCTCCGCCGGGGAGTGGCTGCCGCGCGGCGAGGCCCGTCAGGTGATCGTCTTGAGCATCTTCTCGAAGCGGCCGGCGTGGGACTTCTCGGCCTTCGCCAGCGTCTCGAACCAGTCGGACACCTCCCGGAACCCCTCCTCGCGCGCGACCTTCGCCATGCCCGGGTACATGTCGGTGTACTCGTGGGTCTCCCCGGCGATCGCCGCCTTGAGGTTGGCCGCCGAGTCGCCGATGGGCAGGCCGGTGGCCGGATCGCCGACCGCCTTCAGGAAGTCGAGGTGCCCGTGGGCGTGGCCGGTCTCGCCCTCCGCGGTCTCGCGGAAGTTCATCGCCACCTCGGGGTACCCCTCCACGTCGGCCATCTTGGCGAAGTAGAGGTAGCGCCGGTTGGCCTGCGACTCCCCGGCGAACGCGTCCTTCAGGTTCTTCTCGGTCTTGCTTCCCTTCAGCTGTGCCATGGCGTTTCCCTCGTCGATGCTGCGTGGTCGTCGATCCCGGTGTGCCCCTTCTGGTAGCGCGCCGGGGACCCGCCGCCCGCGCCCGCTTGGGGCGCGGCCGGCGTCAGATGTTCTGCGCCAGGATCAGGTGGACGTACTGCGCCCGCTCGAAGGCGCCGGGATCGGCCACCTCCCGCTGCGAGAGCGTCCCCTGGAACTCGGCGAGCGTCGAGTGGCCCCGCCGGTCCATCCACTCCTCGATGCCGGCCGCGACCGTGCCGAGGTAGGGCACGCCGTTGCGCACCAGCGCCGACGCGATCTGGACCACCCGGGCGCCGGCCAGGAGCTGCTTGAGCGCCCCGGCGGCGTCGTGGACGCCGGTGGAGGCGGCGAGGTCGGCCTTCACCCGGCCGTGGAGCAGCCCGATCCAGCGGAGCGGCAGGAGCGCCTCCGCGGGCGAGGAGAGGTTCATGACGCTGTGGGGGGCGAGCCGCTCCAGGGAGATGTCCGGCTGGAGGAAGCGGTTGAAGAGGACGATCCCCCGCGCGCCGGCGGCGACCAGCTGGTTGGCCACGTGGGGGAGCGAGGTGAAGTAGGGGGAGAGCTTCACCGCGATGGGGATCTTCACGGCGGCGTGGATCCCGGCGACGATCTCCACGTAGCGCTTCTCGATCTCGTCCCCGGAGATCGCCGGGTCGGCCTCGACGGAGTAGAGGTTCACCTCGAGCGCGTGCGCGCCCGCCCCCTCGATCTCCCGGGCGTACCCGGTCCAGCTCCCCGGGGCGCAGCAGTTGAGGCTGGCGATGACCGGGATCCGGAGCGCGGCCCGGGCCTTCTGGACGAGCGCCAGGTACTCGTGGGGGCCGACCCGCTGCGGCGGGAAGTAGGTGCGCGCCTCCGGGTTCGACTCCGACTGGCGCGCCAGCGCCTCGTCGAGCCGGGTCCCGGCCGCCTCGATCTGCTCCTCGAAGAGGGAGCGGAGCACCACCGCCCCGGCGCCGTGCCCCTCGGCCGCCTCCAGGTTCTCCACCCGGTTGGACAGGGCGGAGGAGGCGAGGACCAGCGGGCTCGGGAGCCGCAGTCCCATGAACTCGGTCGACAGGTCGGCCATGGCGTTTTCCCCTCGTGATGGTCTGAGTCTCTGTTAGCGGCGACCCTGGCGGATGCCAAGCGCGGCGAACGGCCCCCGACGGGTACAGGGGCGCGCAGGGCGCGAACGCCCGGGCTCGCCGTCGCCGGGCGCCGCCCGGCGCCCCGCTAGCTCGCGGCCGTCGGGCGGACGGTCAGCACCGGGCAGGGGGCCCTCCGGACCACCCGCTCGGCCACCGACCCCATGAGCGCGTGCTGGAGCCCCGTGCGTCCATGGGTGCCGAGGACGATCAGATCGGTCCGGGCCTCGCGGGCGAAGGCCAGGATCTCGTGCGCCGGCTCGCCGACCGCGGTCGACGCCTCGGCGCCCGGGTGGCCGAGCCCGGCGGCGATCTCCTTCCACTCGGCCAGGTGGCGCTTCGCCTGCTCGGCGAGCTCGTCCATCATCTTGGCCGAGGCGACGAAGGAGCCGTCCGGGAAGGTGTAGCCCGGGACGGGGTAGGCGTGGAGGAGCGTGAGCGAGGCGCCGAACCGCTTCGCGAGGTCGGCCCCCACCTCGAGCGCGCTCCGGGAGGCGTCCGAGAAGTCGATGGGGACGAGGATCCGCTTCCAGTCGACGCGTGCCATGGTGGCCTCCCTGTCAGAGATCGTGCCAGGATCCTAACGCGCTCGGCGGGGCAGCGGGTGCGCCGCGTCCGACCCCGGTGGGTGCGCGACAGTCCGTCACCAGCGGTCCAGCTCGCGTCCGCGGTGTCGCTCGCCGGGGTTCTGCCGGCGCACCTCGGCGACGAAGGAGCCGACCCGCGCGATCGCCTGGGCCAGGAAGCCCTCGAAGCGGCCGATCTCGTCGTCCGCGGGGCGCTCCAGCCCGAGCTCCGGGCCGTACTCCCCCCGGGCGAGCCGGTCGGGGAGCCGCTCGAGGACCCGGCTCATCCGGGCGATCGGCTCGAGGACGAGCGCGTCGAGGAGGAAGATCACCAGGGCCGCGAGGGCGGTGGCGAGGAGCACCACCAGCACCACCACCTGGCCGCGCAGCTCGTCGAGGCCGGCGAGCAGCGGCGTGATGTCGTGGAGGACGACCATCCCGCCGACCAGGTCCCCCGCCGCGCCGCGCAGCGGGAAGATCCCGCGGGTCATCGTCCGCCCGCCGTCGTGGACCCACTCGATCATCGCCGGCTCCGCGGGGATCTGGTCCACCCGGTCGAAGCCGCCGAGCCACCGCGCCGCGTCGGTCGCCCCGGTGACCGCCACCAGCTCCGACCGCTCGCCCCAGGCGTCGGGGTGGCCGGTCGCGCGCCCCCACGCGGCGCGGTCGAGGGTGCGCTTGGCGAGGAGCAGCCCGTAGCGATCGCCGGTGATCTCCTCGATGCGGGAGAGGAAGACCCAGACGTCGGTGGCGAGCTCGAGGTACCCGATGAGCGCGCCGTCGACGCGCCAGGGGCGGACCACCCGCACCGCGTAGGACGACGCCCCGAGCTCGATGGCGCTCTCCGTCCGGCCCGAGGCCGCCGCCCTCGCGAGGACCTCGCGGTGGACGCGATCGCCGAACCGCTCCGGGTGGTGCACCCGGAGGAAGACCCCCCCGGCCGGATCGAGGGGGTGGAAGTACCACCGGCCGACGCCGTGCTGGTCGCGGAGGCGGCCGAGCACCGGCGCCGAGAGCGCGAGGAGCGCGCCGCGATCCCGGCGGAGGAAGGCGGCGGCGATGGGGCGCTCCGCCGCGATGACGTCGAGCAGCGCCGAGAGCCGATCGACCTCGACCTGCTCGAGCCCGGCGAGGGAGGCCGCCGAGCGCCGCAGGTCCGCGAGCGCCGCCTGGTCCACGGAGTGGCGGTGGACGAACCCCATGAGGAGCGCGGTGGCGACGGCGATGAGCACGAGCCCCACCACCAGCGGCACCATGACCTTCAGCCGGATCGAGAGACGCACCGCGCCATCTTCCCACCGATCCGCCCCGGCTCGAAGGGAACGGAGCCCGGCGGCGCCGACGGCCGCGGGGTCGCCCGGGCGTTTGTGGCGGGCGAGCCCGCCCTGGTAGGGTGCGCGGCCGCATGGCATGGCAGAACCCGAGTCGTCGCCTGCCGCAGCTGCGCTGGGCGATCCAGGGGACCTACCTCCTGTTCCTCCTGTGGGTCGGCGGGCGCTTCGTCCAGTTCGTCGGCGAGGCGACCGGCGGCGGCCCCATCGACGCCCCCCGCCCCCCGGCGGTCGAGGCCTTCCTCCCCATCGCCGCGCTCGTCGGCCTCCGGCGCCTCCTCGACACCGGGACCTGGGACGACGTCCACCCCGCCGGCCTGGCGATCCTCCTCGGCGCGATCGCGACCGCGATCGCCGCGCGCAAGGGGTTCTGCGGCTGGATCTGCCCGGTCGGCACCGCCTCGCGGGCGCTCGAGGCGCTCGGCCGGCGGACCCTCTGGCGGCGGCGCTGGCCGCGGGTGCCCCGCGCCCTGGACCTCGCGCTCTCCTCGATCAAGTACCTCCTCCTCGCCTTCTTCGCCCTCGCCATCTTCGTCCGGATGGACGGCGCGGCGGTCGAGGGCTTCCTCCACGGTCCGTACAACCTCGCCGCCGACGCCGAGCTGCTCGCCTTCTTCCGCTCCCCCTCCGCGGCGGTCGCCGGGACGCTCGGCGCGCTGGCCGCGCTGTCGCTGGTGGTGAAGCACGCCTGGTGCCGGTGGCTCTGCCCCTACGGCGCCCTCCTGGGGCTCGCGAGCTGGGCGTCGCCGCTGTCGGTGCGGCGGGATCCCGCCGCCTGCACCGGCTGCCAGGCCTGCACCCGCGCCTGCCCGGCGGAGATCCCGGTGCACGGGCGGCTCCGGGTCCTCTCCCCGGACTGCACCGGCTGCCTCTCCTGCGTGGCCGCGTGCGGCACGCCCGACTGCCTGACCGTCACCCGGCGCGGCGCGCGGGGGCTGCGGCCGCTCCTCGCCCCGTCCCTGGTGGTGGGCACCCTCCTCGGCGCCTGGGCGCTGGCGCGCCTCACCGGCCGCTGGGAGTCGGCGGTGCCGGCCGAGGCCTTCCGGCGGGCCTACCAGGCGATGGGGCTCGGCGGCTAGGCGGCGTCAGTAGCGGACGAGGGCGTGCACCCGGTCGGCGCCGAGCCGGGACGCGCCGCCGAGGAAGCGGAGCTCGGCGAGGAAGGCGTAGGCGACGATCTGCGCCCCCTGCCGCTCGACGAGCCGGCCGACCGCGTCGGCGGTGCCGCCGGTGGCGAGCACGTCGTCGACCACCAGCACTCGCTCGCCGGGCTGGAGCGCGTCCTCGTGGAGCTCGAGGACGTTCTCGCCGTACTCGAGCGCGTAGGCCTCCCGGATCGTCCGCCAGGGCAGCTTCCCCGGCTTGCGGACGATGGTGAGCCCGATCCCCAGGGCGTAGGAGAGCGGCGCCGCGAAGCAGAAGCCGCGCGACTCGATGCCGACCACCTTGGAGATCCCCTCGTCGCGCCACCGCTCGACGAGCGCGTCGATGACCTTCCGGAAGAGGCGGCCGTCGGAGAGCACCGGGGTGATGTCCTTGAAGACGATCCCCGGCTTCGGGAAGTCGGGAACGTCGCGGATGGCGGCGCGGACGTCGTCGAGCATGGGGACTCCTCTATCACGGGAGGAAGAGCAGCGGGTTGCGGGGGCGGGTCCCCTCGCGCACCTCGAAGTGCAGGTGGGGCCCGGTGGTGCGCCCCGTCTGGCCGACCCGCGCGATCGGCTCGCCGCGCCGGACCCGGGCCCCCTCGGCCACCAGCGCCTCGCGGCAGTGCGCGTAGAGGGTCACCAGCCCGCCCTCGTGTCGGAGGATGACGATCACCCCGTACCCCGGCTGCTCGGCGGCGTAGATCACCACCCCGGCCGCGGCCGCCACGATCGGGGTCCCCTCCGGCGCCGCCACGTCGATGCCGTCGTGGCGCCGCCCGC
>JAJXSQ010000274.1 GCA_021784495.1 Myxococcales bacterium
CGCGCGGCGTCGAGCCGCTCGCGCCGGCGCTCGACCGCGGCGCGGTGGGCGGCGCGGACGTCGCGGGCGTCCTGGGCGGGCTCCGGCGGGAGGGACGCCAGCGTGAAGGACCGGCCGCGGTCCTCGCCGAGGAGGCCGACGGCGTCGGCGCGGCACTGGCGGCAGTGGCGCATGAGCCGGGCGTCGGTCTCGCAGCCGGCCTGGACCGCCTCCAGCTCGGCCGGGGTCGGGCCGCGCTGGCCGGTGAGCCCGTAGTGGGTCCCGTGCTCCGGGGCGCTGAGGAGCGGCATCACGTTGTGGAGGAAGACGCCCAGGCGGCGGAGGGTCCGGCTCACCTCCGGGAGGTGGCGATCGTTCACCCCGGGGATGACGACGGAGTTGACCTTGCACAGGACGCCGGCCGCGGTGAGCCGCTCGATCCCCTCCAGCTGCCGCTCCGAGAGGATCCGGGAGGCCTCGCGCCCCCGGATCTTCCGCCCGCCCCGGACGATCCAGGGGTAGATCCGCTCCCCCACCTCCGGATCGACCATGTTGACGGTCACGGTCACGTGGCCGACGCCGAGCGCGGCCAGCCGCTCGACGTGCTCGGGGAGGGCCAGGCCGTTGGTGGAGAGGCAGAGCGTCAGGTCCGGCGCCTCGCGGCGGACGCGCTCCAGGACCTCGAAGGTCGGCCCCGGGTTGGCGAGCGGGTCGCCCGGGCCGGCGATGCCGACGACCGAGAGCTGGGGGAGCTCCGCCGCGACCGCCAGGATCTTGCGGAGGGCCTCGTCGGGGGTGAGCCGCTCGGAGACGACGCCGGGGCGGCTCTCGTTGGCGCAGTCGTACTTCCGGTTGCAGTAGTGGCACTGGAGGTTGCAGGCCGGCGCCACCGCGACGTGCATCCGCGCGAAGTGGTGGTGCGCCTCCTGGCTGTAGCAGGGGTGGTTCCTCACCCGCGCGGCGACGTCGTCGGGGAGGGGGCGCTCCGGCCGGTCGGCCTCGGCGCAGCCACCGCCGAAGGTGCAGTTGGCGGCCGGGGCCGCCCGGGGGCTGCCGTCGACGACGGGGAGGCGGAGGCTCATGGCGACTCGCTCCTCGGCGGTCCGGTCCCGGCGCCGCCGGCGCCGCCCGGCTGCAGCAGCTTCCGCAGCCAGGGGGGAGGGGTCCCGCCGAGGAGCCGGGCGAGCCGGCCGAGCACCTCGGGGATCGGCTCGCCCGGGCGCCCGGCGATCGGGCGGATCCGGCGGGCCGCGAGCTGGGCGGCGGCGGTCGGCCCGACCGCGTCCGCGTAGAGGATGGCGCAGCCCTCGAGCGCGGCCAGGCGGGCGGCGAGCTTCCCGTGGTCGCCGTCCTCGCCCGCGCGGGCGAAGGCGTGGCTGTCGACGAGCCGCGCGCCCGCGAGCGAGACCTCGTAGACGTCGAGGTGGGGCGCCCAGCCGAGGTGCGCGTCGACGGCGGCGTGATCGGTGGTGGCGAAGGCGATCCGGAAGGACATGGCCGGAGCACCCGACTGCACCGCCCGTTCCACCGGCGTCCGCGCCGCCGACGGCGCCGCCTCGCGCGCCGCCGGACCGCGGGGAACCGGCGCCTGGTCGGAGGATCCCGCGCGATCCCCCGCCGGCGCGGCGCGGGCGACGGCGCCGGCCCCGCGGCCGGGGCCTGTCGGGTCCGCGACCCGGCCTGTCCGGTTCCGGACAGCGGAGGTGCGGAACGCGACAGCGCCCGCTCCCCGGCGCGTGCCCGCCGGGCGCGCCGCCGCCGCCGCGTCGCCGCAAGCGCCCGGAACCCGGTGGATCCAGCCCGGGACCGCGGGCTGGTACGCGCCTCGCAGAGGGGGCAGTCGACGGACGGCGCTGGCCGGCCGGAGCGAAGCGGACGCCGCCACCGAACAGAACGGAGAAGGACATGAGGCAGATCGCAATCTACGGGAAGGGCGGGATCGGGAAGTCGACGACGACGCAGAACACCGTCGCCGGCCTCGCCTCGCTCGGCAGCAAGGTGATGATCGTCGGCTGCGATCCCAAGGCCGACTCCACCCGGCTCATCCTCCACGCCAAGGCCCAGGCGACGGTGATGGACCTGGTCCGCGAGCGCGGCACGGTGGAGGACCTCGAGGTCTCCGACGTCATGAAGTCCGGCTTCGGCGGCGTGAACTGCGTCGAGTCGGGCGGGCCGGAGCCGGGGGTCGGCTGCGCCGGCCGCGGGGTGATCACCGCGATCAACTTCCTCGAGGCCAACGGCGCCTACACCCCGGATCTCGACTACGTCTTCTACGACGTCCTCGGCGACGTGGTCTGCGGCGGGTTCGCCATGCCGATCCGCGAGGGCAAGGCGGAGGAGATCTACATCGTCTGCTCCGGCGAGATGATGGCCATGTACGCGGCCAACAACATCGCCAAGGGCATCCTCAAGTACGCCTCCTCCGGCAAGGTCCGGCTGGCCGGCCTCATCTGCAACTCGCGCAACACCGATCGCGAGGCCGACCTGATCGAGGCGCTGGCCAAGCGGCTCGGCACCCAGATGATCCACTTCGTGCCGCGGGACAACGAGGTGCAGCGCGCCGAGCTGCGGCGGATGACGGTCATCGAGTACGCGCCCGAGCACAAGCAGGCCGAGGAGTACCGGACGCTGGCGCGGAAGATCGCCGCCAACAAGATGCTGGTGGTGCCGAAGCCGCTGGAGATGGAGGAGCTCGAGGAGCTGCTCATGGAGTTCGGCATCATGGCCCCCGAGGACGAGACCGTCGTCGGCAAGGCCGCGGCGGTCGCCTAGGCGGCGCCGGCGTCGTTCGACGGACACGGGTCCCAGGCACCGAGGAGCGAACCATGGCGGACACGATCAAGAAGGTCGAGGGCATCACCAAGGAGTCGACGCAGAAGATGATCGACTCGGCGCTGGAGGCCTACCCGGAGAAGGGGAAGAAGAAGCGCGCCCCCCACCTGGCCCCCAACGACCCGACCGCCTGCACGACCTGCGTCAAGTCGAACCGCAAGACGGTCCCCGGCGTGATGAGCGCGCGAGGCTGCGCCTACGCCGGGGCCAAGGGGGTGGTCTGGGGGCCGATCCGCGACATGGTCCACGTGTCGCACGGCCCGGTCGGCTGCGGCTGGTACTCCTGGGGCACCCGCCGGAACCTCATGTCCGGGAAGAACGGGGTGACCAGCTTCGGGATGCAGTTCACCTCGGACTTCTCGGAGAAGGACATCGTCTACGGCGGCGACAAGAAGCTCGCCGTCCTCCTCAAGGAGGCCAAGGAGCTCTTCCCGCTCGCCAAGGGGATCTCCGTCCTCTCCGAGTGCCCGGTGGGGCTCATCGGCGACGACATCAACGCCGTCGCCAAGAAGTCCACGCAGGAGCTCGACCTCCCGGTCATCCCCTGCAACTGCGAGGGCTTCCGCGGCGTCTCGCAGTCGCTCGGGCACCACATCTCCAACGACACCATCCGCGACTACATCATCGAGACGCGGGAGTTCGCCGAGCCGGCGGGGCCGTACGACGTGGCCCTCATCGGCGACTACAACATCGGCGGCGACGTCTGGTCGGCGAAGGCGCTCCTCGAGGAGATCGGCCTCAACGTGAAGGCGACCTGGACCGGCGACGGCGAGATGGAGCGGATCGCCGCCACCCACCAGGTGAAGCTGAACCTCATCCACTGCTACCGGTCGATGAACTACATGTGCAAGGTGATGGAGGAGAAGTACGGGATCCCCTGGGTGGAGTTCAACTTCTTCGGCCCCACCAAGATCCGGGAGAGCCTCCGGAAGATCGCCGAGCGGTTCGACGCCCGCATCCAGGAGAACGTCGAGAAGGTGCTGCTCAAGTACGAGCCGATGATGAAGGCAGTCGTCGACGAGTACCGGCCCCGGCTGGAGGGCAAGAAGGTGATGCTCTACGTCGGCGGCCTCCGCCCGCGCCACACCGTCGGCGCCTACGAGGACCTGGGGATGGTGGTGGTCGGCGCGGGGTACGAGTTCGCCCACTCCGACGACTACGAGCGGAC
>JAJXSQ010000275.1 GCA_021784495.1 Myxococcales bacterium
CGTCGGCACGATCGCCCTCGGCGCCCACGATCTCCGGGTCGCCTTCTCCTGCCTCGCCGAGGCGCAGATCCCGGGCGTCTTCAGCGCCGCCGCGGCCGCCGTCCGCGCCGTCCGCGGCGCGTAGGAGGCCCCGCCCGCGGCCGGGGACCCACGCCGCGCGCGGCCGGGCGGTCTCTCTCGCGCGCGCGGGACCGGGGCCCGCGGCCGGCGGGGCTCAGCTCCGGTAGTCGGCGTTCTCGGTGACGTACTCGTGGGTCAGGTCGGCGCCGAGCACCTCGGCGACGCCCGGCCCGCCGCCGACCTCGACCCCGAGCTCGACGCAGCGCTCGTGGCGGGGGAAGTCGACGGGCGGCCGGAAGGTGATCCCGTCGGCGGCCGGCCGCTGGGGGTAGAGCTCGGCGCCGGCGAGGTGGGCGACGAGCCGCGCCTCGAGGGCGGCGTCGAGCCGGAAGACGCCCCCGTCCACGATCGGCTCCCCGCCGAGCGTGAGGCGCGTCCGCGCCGGGTCGAGCGGGATCCCCCGCGCCCCCGCCTCCTTGCCGAGCGCCGCCACCAGCCGGCCGACGTTCGGATCGTTCCCGGCCACCGCCGTCTTCACCAGCGGCGAGTTGACGATCGCCTTGCCGAGCGCGCGGGCGGCGGCGGCGTCGGGCGCGCCGCGCACCCGGACGCGGAGGACGTGGCGGACCCCCTCGCCGTTGCGGACGACGTCCTCGGCGAGGTCGCGGCAGACCCGGCGCAGCCCGTCGCGGAACGCCCCGGGATCGACCGGGCCGGCCTCCCCGGAGGCGAGGAGCGCGACCGTGTCGCTCGTCGAGGTGTCCGAGTCGACCGAGATGGCGTTGAAGCTCCCCTCCACCGCCGCCGCCAGCTCGGCGCGGCAGGCCTCCCGATCCACCGCCGCGTCGGTCAGGAGGTAGACGAGCATCGTCGCCAGGTTCGGCTCGATCATCCCCGCCCCCTTGGCGATCCCGACGATCGACGCCCCGCCGGGCAGCGCGGCGCGCCGGACCTTGGGGTAGAGGTCGGTGGTCAGGATCGCCTCGGCGACCGGCAGGATCGTGTCCCGCCGCAGGGAGGCCACGGCGGCCGGGAGCGCGGCGACCATCGCCTCGATCGGGAGCTGCCAGCCGATCACGCCGGTCGAGGAGGGCAGCACCTCCCCGGGGGCGAGCCCGAGCAGCCGGGCCGCCTCGGCGCAGAGCCGCTCCGACCGCTCGACCCCCTCCGGCGCGCAGACGTTCGAGATCTTGTTGTTCACCAGCACCGCGCCGAGCGCGCCGCCGCCGAGGCGCCGCCGGCCGATCAGCACCGGCGCCCCGGGGAAGGCGTTGCGGGTGAAGACCGCGGCGAAGGCCGGGGTGGGCCGGTCGAGCGCGATCAGCGCGAGCCGCATCCGGGCCGGCCTGGCCGCCTCCGCCGGGGTGAACTCGAGCGCGGCGGTCCCGGCGCGGAAGCCCCCGGGGAGCGCGGCCTGCCCGGCGAGCCAGCGGCGGTGGGAGTCCCGGTCGGCGAAGGCGAGGTCGGTGCTCGGCATGGCGCCCGTCTACTCCGCCCCCCCCTCCCCTGTCCACCGCCGCGCGCCCCTTCCGCGGTCCCCCGTCGCGGGCCCCCGGCGCGTCTCCCCGGGGCGCGCACACCCCGGCGCCCCCTCCGCTCCAGATCCACGGTCGGTGCTTCACCACCAGGCGCTGTCACCGAACGGCAAGGCACCCGCGCCAGCCCCGAAAGGGCCGGTGATCTGCTCGGCGTGAATGGCTAGGAAGTGGGGATGGATCTCCTGACACGGTTCGCTGGCAACGTCCGCAAGCTGCGCGCCAAGAAGCGCCTGTCTCAGAAGACGCTCGCCGACAAGGTGGGGATCTCGGTGTCGTACGTCTCGATGCTCGAGCGCGGCCAGCGCTCGCCTCCGCTCGAGACGATCGAGAAGGTCGCGAAGGCGCTCGGCGTGACCCCGGCGTCGCTCCTCGGCGGGCGCTGACCGGGGGAGGGACCGCGCGCTCCGGCCTCCGGCGGGCACCCGCCCGACCGCCGCCGCGGAGCTCAGCGCCCCAGGGTCGGCTCGCCCGGGCGCCAGTCGGCGGGCGCGCGATCGCCGGTCCGGAGCGCCTCGAGCACCCGCAGCAGCTCCGAGATCGACCGGCCCACCGCCAGGTTGTGGAAGGTCGCCTGCTGGATCACCCCGTCCGGATCGACGACGAAGGTCGCCCGGGTCGCCACCCCCTGCGGCTCGAGGAGCGCCCCCCAGGCGCGCGCGATGGCGCCGCCGGGATCGGAGAGGAGCGGGAAGGGGACCTCCCCGAGCGCCTCGGCGATCCAGCGCCGGTGGGTCGCGACGTCGTCCACCGACAGGGCCAGGAGCTCGACGTCGAGCGCCCGGAACTCGGCGACCCGGCGGGTCAGCTCGCGGAGCTCGGTGGGGCAGACCGGGGTGAAGTCTCGCGGGTAGAAGAAGACGACGGCCCAGCGGCCGCGGAGGTCGGAGAGCCGGACCTCCACCGGATCGCCGCGCCCGCGGACGCCGGCGGCGCGGAGCTCCGGCGCCGGATCGAGGACGGTGGCCATGCGGAGCGAGTAGCGGCGGCCGACTCGCGCGTCAAGGGCCCGCCTCGCCTCCGGCGCGGGGGCTCTGCTATCCTCGGCGCCCCATCGGTCACCGGAGGCGGCACCCATGAGCAAGAAGCTTCGCGTCGGCGTGCTCGGCGCGACCGGGATGGTCGGGCAGCGCTTCGTCGCGCTCCTCGCCGACCACCCCTGGTTCGAGGTCACCACCCTCGCCGCGAGCGCGAGCTCGGCCGGCCGGACCTACGCCGAGGCGGTCGCCGGGCGCTGGGCGCTGCGCACGGCGATCCCGCCGGCCGCCGCCGGCCTCACCGTCGCCAACGCCTCCGACGTCGGGCGGATCGCCGGCCAGGTCGATCTGGTCTTCTGCGCCGTCGACATGCCGAAGGAGGAGACGGCCCGGCTCGAGGAGGACTACGCCCGCGCCGAGACGCCGCTCGTCTCCAACAACTCGGCCCACCGGGCGACGCCCGACGTGCCGATGATGATCCCGGAGCTCAACCCCGAGCACGCGGCGGTGATCGAGCTGCAGCGCCGCCGCCTCGGCGTCCGGCGCGGCTTCGTCGCGGTGAAGCCCAACTGCTCGCTGCAGAGCTACGTGCCCGCGATCCACCCGCTCATGAAGTTCGGCCCCCGGAAGATCGCGGTCGCGACCTACCAGGCGATCAGCGGCGCCGGGAAGACCTTCGAGACCTGGCCGGAGATGCTCGACAACCTCATCCCCTACATCAAGGGGGAGGAGGAGAAGAGCGAGCGCGAGCCGATGAAGATCTGGGGCCGGATCGAGGGGGCCGGGATCGTCCCGGCGATCGAGCCGGTCATCACCGCGCAGTGCATCCGGGTCCCGGCCTCCGACGGCCACATGGCGGCGGTCTTCGTCCAGTTCGACCGGAAGCCGGGGCGGGACGAGGTGATCGGGCTCTGGCGGGAGTTCGCCGGCCGGCCCCAGACCCTCGGCCTGCCGAGCGCGCCGAGCCCGTTCCTCACCTACTTCGAGGACGAGTCGCGCCCGCAGACGAAGCTCGACCGGGACATCGGCGGCGGCATGGGGGTGTCGATCGGGCGGCTCCGCCCCGACGCCCTCTTCGACTACCGCTTCGTCGCCCTCTCGCACAACACGGTGCGCGGCGCGGCCGGAGGCGCGGTCCTCACCGCCGAGCTCCTGGTGAAGGACGGCTACATCTCTGCGAAGTAGGGCGCCGCCCTCCGGGGAGGGCCGCCCGGGGGATCTTCGGGGACGGCGCGGGCGGCTCGGCCCCCTGTCCCACGAAGCAGGACACCCCGAAGGCGCCTTCCCCTGACGCGCCGCGCACCCTACCTTTCGGGGTCGATGCTCCCACCGGGGATCTCTCGCGAGTCGACCGAGGTCGACGCGGCAGTGGCGCGCCTCCGGGAGGCGGCGCCCGGCTGGAG
>JAJXSQ010000276.1 GCA_021784495.1 Myxococcales bacterium
GATCTCCGCGCGCTGGCTAGGCGCGCCCCTCCGCCGAGGCCGGGCGCCGGACCGGCCCCGCCAGCGCGCCGACCGCGGCGCCGACGACCGCGCCGAGGACCGCGAAGAGCGAGCCGACCCCGACCACGCCGAGCGCCATGCCGAAGAACACCAGGGCGCGGACGACGAGCCCGGGCTGCACCGGGGTGCCGACGATGCCGCCGGCGAGGAGGAGCCCGGCGTAGCCGCCGTACAGCACCGCGGGGAGGAGCGCGACGGCGAGGAAGAGGGTGAGGCCGATGCCGGCGCCGACGAGGCTGGGGAGCTTGCGGTTCATGGCGTTTCTCCGTGCGGGTGCCGCGGGGGTGGTGGAGTCCGGGGCGGCGCCGCTCGCGCCGTCCGCGGAGCACCACCCTTGCAGCCCCCTTGCCGGCGCCGCGGGCGCGGATCGGCGCGGGGTTGGCGGCGCGGCTGTCGGGAGGAGCCGACAGGGGCGGCGGCGGGGGGGGACGCGCGGCGGGCCGAGCGATCGGCGGGCCGCGCGATCGACGGGCTCAGCGACCGCCGGTGACCTGGCGGAGGATGTCGAGCTCCTCGAGCGCCTTGCCGGCGCCGATGACCACCGCCGAGAGCGGGTCCTCGGCGAGGAAGACCGGCAGGCCGGTCTCCTCCCGGAGCAGCACGTCGAGGTTCTTCAGCAGGGCGCCGCCGCCGGCCAGGACGATCCCGCGGTCGGCGATGTCCCCCGCCAGCTCGGGCGGCGTCCGCTCCAGCGTCACCTTCACCGCCTCGACGATCCCGTTCACCGGCTCGGAGAGCGCCTCGCGGATCTCGCTCGAGCTGACGGTGAGGGTGCGGGGGACGCCGGCGACGAGGTCGCGCCCCTTCACGTCGATGTGCAGCTCCTCCTCGGTCGGGTAGGCGGTGCCGACGCCCATCTTGATCGCCTCGGCCGTCCGCTCGCCGATGAGGAGGTTGTACTTGCGCTTGATGTGCTGGATGATCGCCTCGTCCATCTTGTCGCCGGCGATGCGCACCGAGCGGCTGTAGACGATCCCCCCCAGGCTGATGACCGCGACGTCGGAGGTGCCGCCGCCGATGTCCACGATCATGTTGCCGGAGGGCTCGGTGATGGGGAGGCCGGCGCCGATGGCCGCGGCCATGGGCTGCTCGATGAGGTAGACCTCGCGCGCCCCGGCGCTCTCCGCCGCCTCGCGGACCGCGCGCTTCTCGACCTCGGTGATCCCCGAGGGGATCCCGATGATGATCCGCGGCTTCACGAAGGACCGCCGGTTGTGGGCGGTCTGGATGAAGTGGCGGAGCATCGCCGCGGTGACCTCGAAGTCGGCGATGACGCCGTCCTTCATCGGCCGGATGGCGACGATGTTGCCCGGGGTCCGCCCGAGCATCTCCTTCGCCTCCTTGCCCACCGCGAGCACCTTGCGGCCGCCGCGCCCGTCCTGCTGCACCGCGACCACCGAGGGCTCGTTGGAGACGATCCCCTCGCCGCGGATGTAGATGAGGGTGTTGGCGGTCCCCAGGTCGATCGCGAGATCGCGGGACAGGATGTTGTGGAGCCAGTCGAGCACGAGCGCGCGGACTATAGCAGGGACCCGGCGGCGGGCAACGCGCACGCGCCGATCGGCCCGGATCGGCCGGTGCGGGCCGGGAACGGCGCGTGCGCGTCGCCCGCGAGGACGGCCGGCGAGGACCGCCGGGAGGACCGCCCGGTGGCGACCGCCGCCGCGCCGGGGTACGCTCGCCCGGATGGCCGACGGCCCGGCGGTGCGGCCCCCTTGCGCGAGCTGCGGATACCTGGCCGGCCCGGCCGCCGGGGCGCTCAACTTCTGCCCCCGCTGCGGCGCCGACCTGCGGGTCGCCGACCCGGGCGGCACCGCCTCCCTCCTCAACGCCGTGGTCGCCGACCGGTACCGCCTCCTCCAGCTCCTCGGCGAGGGGGGGATGGGGGCGGTCTACAAGGCCGAGCACATCCGGATGGGGAAGGCGCTGGCGCTCAAGCTCCTGCGCGGCGCCTTCGCCCGCGAGCCGGGGGCGGTGGCCCGCTTCCGCGCCGAGGCGCAGATCGTCTCCCGCCTCTCCCACCCGCACACCATCGCCGTCTTCGACTTCGGCGAGATGGGGGCCGACCCGGCCGACGGCTTCTACCTGGCGATGGAGTACGTCCCCGGCCTGGACCTCGCCGCGGTGCTGCGCGCCGAGGGGCGGCTCCCCGAGGCGCGGGCCGCGGACATCGTCCAGCAGATGCTCGGCTCGCTGGCCGAGGCCCACGACGCCGGGATCGTCCACCGGGACGTGAAGCCCGGGAACGTGATGCTCCAGCGGACCCGGTCGGGCGAGGACTTCGCCAAGGTGCTCGACTTCGGGATCGCCAAGCTCCGCGACGAGGGGGTCTCGGCGACCACCAGCTCCGGGGCGATCATCGGGACGCCGACCTACCTCTCGCCGGAGCAGGCGCGCGGCGAGCTGATCGACGCGCGGTCGGACCTCTACTCGGTCGGCGCGCTCCTCTACGAGCTCGTCTCCGGCCGCCCGCCCTTCTCCGGGATGAGCCCGATCGCCACCGTCTCCGCCCACCTCCACGACGAGCCGGCCCCGCTGGCCGAGGTGGCGCCGGGCGTCTCGCCGGGGCTCGCCGAGGTGGTCCACCGCGCGCTCCGCAAGCGCCCCGCCGACCGCTTCGGCTCGGCCGACGAGATGCGCGGCGCGCTGCTGCGGCTGGCGGCGGCGCCGGCCGCCGCCGGGGGCGGCACCCCGCGCTCGGTGCCGTCGATCACCGGCGAGATGCGGATCGCCCGCCGCGAGGACTTCGCCGAGTTCGAGCGCGAGGTGACCCGGCTGCGCCGGAGCCGGATCCTGCCGCCGGTGGCGCTCGGCCTGCTGATCCTGCTGGGCGGGCTCACCGTCTGGCGCTGGGCCGACGTCTGGTCCCTGCTGCGCGCGCGGGCCCCGGCGGTGGCCCGCCTCCTGCCGGCCTCGCTCCGCCCGGCCGACGTCTACGACGGCGAGGAGCACGAGCCGAACGACTCCCCGGCCCAGGCCAACCCGCTCCCCCTCCCGCCCGGCCCCGACGGCCTCCCCGGCGGCGGGGTGGCGGTGGTCCGCGGCCACATCGGCGCCAAGCTCTCCGACACGAGCGGCGACGTGGACGTCTTCCGGATCGAGGTCCCGCCCGGCACCGGGCGCCGGGTCCTGGTCGCCGACTGGGAGGGCGAGAAGGCCGGCGAGGGGATCCGCGGCCTCGACGTGACCCTCACCCTGAACCGCGCGCGGCGCGCCGGCTCGGAGCGGACGAGCGCCCCGCTGGTCGCCACCGCCGACCGCGGCGGGGCGGGGGAGCCGGAGCGGCTGGCCGCCGAGGTGGCGCCCGGCACCTACTTCCTCGCGGTCCGGGAGAAGCACCGCGACGACACCGGCCCGGTGGAGAAGCCGACCGACTGGTACGTCCTCACCGTGCGGCTGGTGGCGCCGGAGCCGGGGGTGGAGGTCGAGCCGAACGACGCGCCGGAGGAGGTCGAGCTGCGCGCCCTGCGCTACCCGGAGTGGCGCGCGGTCGGGGAGCGCAACCCGGTCGGCGAGGGGCGGCCGCTCCGCGGCGACATCTGGGGGAGCGACGCCGACGTCCTCGGCGTCGGCCCGGCCTCGCCCGGGGAGGCGCCGGCCTGGCTGGCGGCGGTCCCCGACGCCGGGTTCGCGCTCTCGATCGAGCTCTGGCGCCCCGACGCGGTCGACCTCGACCCCCCGCCCAACGCCGACCGGGTCCGGTTCGGGCCGCCGCTCCGGGGGGAGCGGGGCGCGCCGCTCCTGGTGGATCTCGGCGGCGTCCCGCGGGCCGACGCCCCGGCGCTGGTGCGGCTCCGGTCGGCGGGCGGCGACGGCCGCTGGACGGTGCTGGCGCTCGGCGACGGGGCCGCCTCCGGCGACGCGGTGGTGGCGCTCGCCGGCGG
>JAJXSQ010000277.1 GCA_021784495.1 Myxococcales bacterium
CGGGGCGACGCCGGGGGAGCGCGCCGACCCGGCCGATCCCGCGCCGGCCCCCGCGCCGGCCCCCTCGCCGGGGCGGCGCGCCGGCCCGCTCGCGCTCCTCGCCAAGCTCGGCCCGAAGCTGCTCGGCCTGCTCGCCAAGCTGGGCGGGGCGGCGCTCAAGGTGGTGAAGACGACCAACCTCGCCTGGGCGGCGGCGTCGGCGGCGGTCTACTCGCTCCTCTTCAGCTGGCAGTTCGCGGCGCTCCTCCTCCTCCAGCTCGTCGTCCACGAGTACGGCCACGTCCACGCCATGCGCCGGACCGGGATGCGGGTGCGGGGGATGTACTTCGTCCCCTTCCTCGGCGCGCTGGCGGTGACCGAGGACGCCTTCACCTCGCGCCGGCAGCAGGCCTACGTGGCGCTCAACGGGCCGCTCTGGGGCGCGCTCCTCTGCCTCCTCCCCGCCGGGCTCTACCTCCTGACCGGCCGGCCGTTCTGGGCCGCGACCGCGGCCTGGTGGGCGGTCATCAACCTCTTCAACCTCCTCCCGATCTCCCCGCTCGACGGGGGGCGGGCGATGGCCGCGTTCGCCTTCTCCTTCTCCTCGAGCCTCGGGGTGGCGGTCGGGCTCGCCGGCCTCGCCGGCGCGGTGGCGCTCGGGACGGCGATGGGCTTCTCGGTCGTCTGGGTCGTGGCGCTGGTCGGCGCGATGGAGCTGGTGGCCGAGTCCCGGGCGCGGGCCGGGGGCCGGGCCCTGCGCCTCCTCCCCGATCCGGCGCGGTTCGGACCCGCGCACTTCCACTTCCTCCGCGCGCTCGTCGGCCCCCCGCCCGGCTCCCCCTCCGACCCGCGCTTCGCGGTCGACCTGGTGCGGGCGGAGCAGGCGGCGCGGGTCGAGCCGCTCCGCCGGGCGGAGCTCCTCGGCTGGGGGCTCCTCTACGCGGGGCTCGCCGCCGGGCTCCTCCTCCTCGTCGCCTGGGCGAGCCAGGTCGGCGGCGCCGGCCACGCCGCGCAGCTCCTGACCTAGGAGGGTGACGCACCGTGCACGTCTTCGTCACCGGCGCGACCGGGCTCGTCGGGCGGGCGCTCTGCGCCGACCTGGTCGCCCGCGGCCACGCGGTGACCGCGCTGTCGCGCGATCCCGGGGTGGTCCGGGCGCCGCCGGGGGGGGCGCGCGCGGTGGTCGGCGATCCGGCCCGCGCCGGCCCCTGGCTCGACGCGCTGGCGCGCTGCGACGCGGCCGTCCTCCTCGCGGGCGAGCCGGTGGCCGGAGGGCGCTGGACGGCGGCGCGCAAGGCGCGGATCGAGCGCTCGCGCGTCGACGCGACCCGGCTCGTCGCCGAGGCGATCGCCGCCGGGGGGCCCTCGATCCTGGTCGCGGGGAGCGCCGTCGGCTTCTACGGGTCGCGCGGCGACGAGCTGCTCGACGAGGCCTCGGCGCCGGGGCAGGGGTTCCTCGCCGGGGTGACGCGCCGCTGGGAGGAGGCCGCGGCGCCGGCGGCCGCGCGCGCGCGGGTGGTGCGGCTCCGCACCGGGATGGTCCTCGCGCGGGGCGGCGGCGCCCTCCCGGCGCTCGTCCGGCCGTTCCGGCTCTTCGCGGGGGGGCCGCTCGGCGACGGGAGCGCCTGGCAGCCCTGGATCCACCTGGCCGACGAGGTCGGCCTCCTCCGGCTCGCGCTCGAGGACGGGCGGGTGGTCGGGCCGCTCGTGGCCGCGGCCCCCGCGCCGGTCCGGGGGCGCGAGCTGGCGTCGACCCTCGGCCGGGTCCTGCGGCGCCCGGGCCGCCTCCCGGTCCCGCGCGCCGCGCTCCGCCTGGCGCTCGGCGAGCTCGCCGAGGTGGTGCTGGCGAGCCAGCGGGTGGTGCCGCGCCGGGCGCTCGAGCTCGGCTACCGCTTCCGCTTCCCGGCGCTCGAGCCGGCGCTCCGCGACCTCCTCCGATGAGGTAAGGTCCGCGCGCATGCCCGCGACCCCCTCCCGACCCTTCTCGCTCGCGCTCCTCGGCGCCACCGGCGCGCTCGGCCGCGCCGTCCTCGAGGTGCTCGAGGACCTCGACGTGCCGGCGACGGAGGTCCGCCTCCTGGCCACCGACCGCTCGGCCGGCCAGGAGATCGACCTCCGCGGGGAGCCGCACCGGGTCGCGGCGGTGGACGCGGCGGGGTTCGCGGGCGCCGACGTCGCCATCCTCGCGGCGGGGGAGGCGGCGAGCCTGCGCTGGGCGCCGATCGCCCGCGCCGCCGGCTGCCTGGTCGTGGACGGCTCGGCCGCCTTCCGGGGCGACCCGGCGGTCCCGCTCGTCGTCCCCCAGGTGAACCCCGCGGCGCTCGACGCGGCGGGGGAGGGGATGGTCGCCAGCCCGGGCGCGCTCGCCGTCGCCCTGGCGCTCGTCCTCGGGCCGCTCGATCGCGCCGCCGGGATCGCCAGCGCCTCGGTGGTCGCGCTGGAGGCGGTCTCGGGCGCCGGGCGGAGCGGCGTCGAGCAGCTGGAGCGGGAGCTGGCCGACCTGATGAACGGCCGGGAGCCGCCGGAGCCGACCGGGATCCCGCACCGGATCGCCTTCAACCTGGTGCCGCAGATCGGGCCGGTCGACGCCGACGGCGCGGCGGAGGGAGAGGTCCGCCTCGCCGCCGAGCTCCGCCGGCTCCTCGGGCGCCCCGGGCTCCCCCTCGCGGTGACGGCGCTCCGCGCGCCGGTCTTCCACGGCCACGCCGCCGCGGTCCACCTCGCCCTCGCGCGCCCGCTCGAGCCGGAGGCGGCGCGAGCGCTGCTCCGGTCGGCACCGGCGGTGAAGGTGATCGACCGCCCGGCCGAGCGGATCTACCCGATGCCGATGCTGGCGGTGAACGACGACGCGGTGCTGGTCGGCCGGATCCGGGCGGTGGGCGAGGCGCCGGGCGGGCTCGCCCTCTTCCTCGCCATCGACGACCTGCGCAAGGGCGGGGCGGGGAACCTGGTCGAGCTGGCCCTGGCGCTCCTGGCGCGCCGCTCCGCGCACTGACACTTTGACACCGCTCCGGCCGGACGGGGTCGGCCTTTGCCAGATTGGCACGCCGCGGCGCCCGCGCGGCGGCGAGGAGCGGAGAAAGCGCTGGCCCCGCCGGTGGTTGCGGGCCACGGGGGGTGGCGTCCGCCTTGCACGGAGACCGCACATGACCAGGAGCGCCGCGCTCATCGCCTGCCTGCTCGCGCCCATCGCGGCGCTCGCCCAGACCCAGACGGCCGGGACGGCGGTGGTGAACCCCGCCACGTTCGGCGCCTCCGCCTGCACCTCGACGACCTCCGTGGCGACGATCGCCTGGACGACGACCACCACCACGGGGGTGATCACGCCGGGGAGCGACACCTTCGAGGTCATCGCCTCGACCTCCAGCTGCCCGACCACGGCCGGGACGACCACGACCGGGATCGTCGCCGCCAACCTCGCGGTCCCCGACACCACCGGCTCCTCCAGCACCCCGATCCTCGAGAGCGCGATCATCAGCGCCGCCGGCCTGACCTGCACGAGCGGCGACACCACCATCAACATCTGCGTCTACCTCCTGCCGCCCGGCGGGACCATCGGCAGCCAGCTCGGGACCGCCTTCGGGACGGTCGCGCTCCAGGTCTCGCCGCCGGCGGTGCCGACCATCTCCTCGGTCCAGTCGGGGGACGGCGCGCTCTTCGTCAGCTGGAGCGCCGGCTCCGGCAGCTCGGTCGCCGCCGCGAGCTACACCGTCTCCGCCACCTCGACGTCGGACGTCGGGCCCTACACCGCCTCGACGGTCAACACCAACCTCCGGCTCGGCGGCCTCACCAACGGGATCACGTACACGGTGACGGTGGCGGCCGTCTCCGCCGGCGGGAACGAGTCGGCGAAGTCGGCGCCGGCCACCGGGACGCCGCAGGCGGTGAACGACTTCTGGGCGATCTACAAGGCCGACGGCGGGGTGGAGC
>JAJXSQ010000278.1 GCA_021784495.1 Myxococcales bacterium
CGCCGCCGCGCCCGCCGCGAAGCCGGCCCCCGGCGCCGCGTCCCAGCCCGACCTGGCGCCGCTCCGCCGCCGCCTCGCCTCGGCCATCGACCAGCCGCTCGAGCTCGCCTCGCTCCTCGGCGCCGAGACGCTCCACGGCCGCTCGGCGGCGCTGGCCGAGGCCGGGTACTCCTCCCTGCGCCTCGCCTACGGCCAGGGGCTCGGCGACTCCGACGACCTCGGCGTCGAGGCGAGCCTCGACTGGACCACCACCGAGGGGCTCCTCGGCGCCTTCTGGCGCCACGCGCTCGCCCAGGGCACCGGCTGGAGCCTCGCCGCGCGGCTCGGGGTCGGCTGGTACCTCGACCTCGGCGGCCGGTACGTCCGGACCACCAACGAGGCCGATCGCGGCCTCGAGGCGGCGCCCGGGCTCATCGCCTCCAGCCGGGCCGGCGGCGGGCTCTTCTCGGTCGAGGCCGATCTCCCGCTGATCGCCACCGTCCGGCGCGGCGGCGGGCTGGTGGCGGCGCCGGACCTCACCTTCACCTACGAGGCGCCCCTCTACGAGCAGCTCCTCCTCGGCGTGCGCGGCGGGCTCGGCTGGCGAGGCGGGTCCGGCGGGGCGCCGATGCGCTCCGGGGCCTTCGTCCCGCGCTTCCTGCTGGTCGCCGACTACCGCGTCTTCTGAGCCGCGCCCCAGCGGGCGACGCAGGCGAGGGCGCCGGCGGGGCGGGGGGCGTCGCACGCCGCGTCGACCGTCCGGAGCCGCCGCGCCAGCTCGCCGGGGGTGACGGCGCCGAGGACGCGGTCCGGCAGCTCGCGCCCGCGCGAGTCGATGAAGACGACGGTCGGCATCCCGGCGACGTGGTAGCGGTCGACGAGCGCCTCGAAGGGCAGGTCGTCGTCGGTCCCGTCGACCTTGAGCATCACGAAGCGGTCGGCCTCGGCCCGGACGGCCGGGTCGTCCCAGGCCCGGTCGAGCTCCTTGCAGGCGACGCACCAGTCGGCCCAGAAGTCGATCGCCACCGGGCGGCCGAGCGCGCGCGCCCGGGCGAGCGCCGCCGGCTCGTCGTGGAGCCAGGCGAGCCCCGCCGCGGACCGCGCCCGCTCCCGGGCCGCCGCCGCCCCGGAGGCGTAGACGACGCCGCCGACGGCGAGGAGGACGCCGAGCGCCTTCGCCGCCCGCCCGGCCACGCCGCCGTGGAAGCTGCCGTGGAGCGCGCCCAGGAGGACGCCGAGCGCCGCCGCGCCGCCCGCCGCCGGGGCGGCCCACCGCGCCGAGGAGAAGAGGGGCCGGAGCTGCGGGAGGAGGTCGCGGAGGTAGATCCCGGCGGCGGCCAGCAGCGCCACGCCGAAGAGCGACTTGACCGTCTCCATCCAGGCGCCGCTCTTCGGCAGCGAGATGGAGAAGGCGCCGATGAGGAAGAAGGGGAGCCCCATCCCGAGCGCGTAGGGGAACATCACCGAGAGCCCGAGCGCGACCGAGCCGCGCGCCGCGACGAAGGTGAGCGCGGCGGTGAGCACCGGTCCGGTGCAGGGCGCGGCGATGACGCCGGCCACGAGCCCCATCGCCAGCGCGCCGGCCCGCCCGGCGCCGCCGACCGAGGAGAGGCGCGCCTGGAGCGCCGGGGGGAGCTGGAGCTCGAAGGCGCCGAACATCGACGCCGCCATGGCGGCCAGGAAGAGCGCGACCCCGCCGGCCACCCAGGGGCTCTGCATCGCCGTGCCGAAGGCCCGGCCGGTGAGCGCGGCGCCGACGCCGAGGGCGGAGTAGGTGACGGCGATCCCGACGACGTAGAGGGCGGAGAGGAGGATCGCCTCGGCGCGCGTCCGCGTGGTGCGCGCGCCGAAGATCGAGACGGTGATGGGGATGAGCGGGTAGACGCAGGGCGTCAGGCTGGTGAGCAGCCCGCCGGTGAAGGCCGCGGCCGGGGCGAGCCACGAGCCGCTGCCGAGGAGGCCGCCGAGCCCGAGGTCGCCGTGCGGCCCGGAGGGACCGCCGGCGAGGAGGTCGGGGAGCCAGGCGACGGCGGCGAAGGTGGCGACGGCGAAGGCGATCCGAGATCGTGCGTTCATGGCGTGGAACCGGGAAGATAACGGGATTTCAGCTGTTTCGCCCCTGAACCCGGCCGGGTATCATCCGCTTGACCGGGTGGGATGTTTCCGTATAAAGGACCAGGGTCGTCCAGTTATCGTTGACCCGGGCGGTCCCCCCACCTCAATAGAGGTACCGGCGAGCGATGAAGATTCCGATCTACATGGACAACCACGCGACCACGCCGGTCGATCCGCGCGTGCTCGACGCGATGTTGCCGTACTTCGGGGAGGTCTTCGGGAACGCCGCCTCCAAGAGCCACTCCTTCGGCTGGCGGGCCGAGGAGGCGGTCGAGGCGGCGCGCGAGCAGGTCGCGCGGCTCATCGGGGCGACGGCGAGGGAGATCGTCTGGACGAGCGGCGCCACCGAGTCGAACAACCTGGCGATCAAGGGGGCGGCGCAGTTCCACCGGGCCAAGGGGCGCCACCTCGTCACCTGCGCCACCGAGCACAAGGCGGTGCTCGACTCGATGCACGCCCTCGAGCGGGAGGGCTTCGAGGTGACGGTCCTCGGCGTCGGGCGCGACGGCCGGCTCGACCCGGAGGCGGTCCGCGCCGCCCTCCGCCCCGACACCGTCCTCGTCTCGGTGATGCACGCCAACAACGAGACCGGCGTCGTCCACCCGATCGAGGAGATCGGGGCGATCACCCGCGCCGCCGGCGTGCTCCTGCACACCGACGCCGTCCAGAGCGCCGGGAAGATCCCGTTCGACGTCGAGGCGGCCCACGTCGACCTCGCGTCGCTCTCCGCCCACAAGTTCTACGGGCCGAAGGGAGTCGGGGCGCTCTACGTCCGGCGGCGCCCGCGCGCCCGGCTCCAGCCCCAGATGGACGGCGGCGGGCACGAGCGGGGCCTCCGGTCGGGGACCCTCAACGTGCCGGGGATCGTCGGGATGGGGCGGGCGGCCGAGCTCGCCCTCGCCGAGCGGGACGCCGAGGCGCCCCGGGTGCTCGCGCTCCGGGAGCGGCTGCGCGCCGGCCTCGAGGCCGGGCTCGACCTGGTCACCGTGAACGGCAGCCTCGCGCACCGGCTCCCGGGCAACCTGAACGTCAGCTTCGCCTACGTGGAGGGGGAGGCGATGATGATGGCCATCAAGGACGTGGCCGTCTCCTCCGGCTCCGCCTGCACCTCGGCGTCGCTCGAGCCCTCCTACGTGCTCCGGGCGATGGGGGTGTCGGACGACCTCGCCCACTCCTCGATCCGCTTCGGGCTCGGGCGGTTCAACACCGCCGAGGAGGTGGATCACGTCGTCGGGCTGGTGATCGCGAAGGTCGGGAAGCTGCGGGAGATGAGCCCGCTCTACGAGATGGTGAAGGAGGGCGTCGACCTCTCGAAGATCGAGTGGGCGAACCCGCACTGAGCCCGGCGGCCGCGGCGGCGCCCCCGCCCCGCGGTCCCGCCCGGCGGCACGAGGAGGCGAGATGGCGTACTCGGACAAGGTCGTCGACCACTACGAGAACCCGCGCAACGTCGGGACGCTCGACAAGGAGTCCCCCGACGTCGGCACCGGCCTCGTCGGCGCGCCGGCCTGCGGCGACGTGATGAAGCTCCAGATCAAGGTCACCGAGGCGGGGGTGATCGAGGACGCCCGCTTCAAGACCTTCGGCTGCGGCTCGGCCATCGCCTCCTCCTCGCTGGTGACCGAGTGGGTGAAGGGGAAGACGGTCGAGGAGGCGCTCCAGATCAAGAACACCGACGTCGCCCAGGAGCTCGCGCTGCCGCCGGTGAAGATCCACTGCTCGGTCCTGGCCGAGGACGCGATCAAGGCGGCGGTCGGCGACTGGCAGCGCAAGCGGGCCCGCGCGGCGGGCGCCCCCGCGGCCGCC